>NZ_LN649255.1:0-290195 GCF_000953295.1 Candidatus Portiera aleyrodidarum
ATGGGAAAAATTATAGGTATTGATTTAGGTACTACAAACTCTTGTGTAGCTGTATTAGATAATGGAAAAAGTCGTGTAATTGAAAATTCAGAAGGTGCGCGAACCACTCCTTCTATAATTGCGTATACAGATGAGAATGAAATATTAGTTGGGCAAGCTGCAAAACGGCAAGCTGTAACAAATCCATCTAAGACTTTATACGCAATCAAACGTCTTATCGGTCGCAAATTTAATGATAAGGTAGTACAAAAAGATATAAAAATGGTGCCTTATAAAATTGTAAAAGCTGAAAATGGAGATGCATGGGTAAAAGTAAAAAATAAAAAATTAGCTCCGCCTCAAATTAGTGCAGAAATATTAAAAAAAATGAAAAAAACAGCAGAAGATTATTTAGGTGAAAAAATAACTGAAGCTGTAATAACAGTACCAGCTTATTTTAATGATTCACAAAGACAAGCAACTAAAGATGCGGGACGTATAGCTGGTCTTAAAGTAAAACGTATAATTAATGAACCAACTGCAGCAGCTTTGGCTTATGGTATGGATAAGACTAGAGGTGATAAAAAAATAGCAGTTTATGATTTAGGTGGAGGAACTTTTGATATTTCAATTATAGAAATTGCAGATGTAGATGGTGAAACTCAATTTGAAGTATTAGCAACAAATGGCGATACTTTTTTAGGAGGAGAAGATTTTGATCTAAAATTAATAAATTATATAGTAAAACAATTTCAAACAGAAAGTGGGATTGATTTATCAGGAGATTCTTTAGCAATGCAAAGGTTAAAAGAAGCTGCAGAAAAAGGTAAAATAGAACTATCTAGTTCTCAACAAACTGAGATTAATTTACCATATATTACAGCTGACAAAACTGGGCCAAAACATCTTAATGTAAAACTTACTAGAGCTAAATTAGAATCATTAGTTGAAGATTTAATTAATAGATCTATTATACCTTGTAAAAAAGCTATCTCAGATGCAAAAATATCTAATTATGATATAGATGATATTATATTAGTAGGTGGGCAAACACGTATGCCTTTAGTACAAAAAACAGTAGCAGAGTTTTTTGGAAAAGAAGCTAGAAAAGATGTAAATCCAGATGAAGCAGTAGCAATGGGTGCGGCAATTCAAGGTGGTGTATTGGGTGGTGATGTTAAAGATGTACTTTTATTAGATGTAACTCCTTTGACTTTAGGTATAGAAACTATGGGTGGGATAATGACCCCATTAATAGAAAAGAATACTACAATCCCTACTAAAAAAACACAAATATTTTCAACAGCAGAAGATAATCAAACTGCAGTAACTATTCATGCTTTACAAGGCGAACGTAAAAAAGCTTTACAAAATAAATCCTTAGGTAGATTTGATTTAACAGATATACCTCCAGCTCCTAGAGGGACTCCACAAATTGAAGTAGGGTTTGATTTAGATGCTAATGGAATCTTAAATATTACAGCTAAAGATAAAGCAACTGGGAAAGAACAATCTATTGTAATCAAATCTTCTGGTGGTCTTACTGAAGATGAAATAAATAAGATGATTAAAGATGCAGAATCAAATAAAGAAGAAGATAAAAAATTTGAAGAATTAGTAAAAATAAGAAATCAATCAGATGGTATGATTCATACTATACGTAAAACATTAAAAGAAATAAAAAATAAAGATGAAAAAAAGAAAATTGAATCTTTAATTTCTAATCTTGAAGAAACATTAAAAAGTGATGAGATAAAAAAAATAAAAGATGATCTTAATAAACTTACTGAAGAATATAGTAAAGTTTCTCAAAAAATATATTCAGATAAAAAAAATAATGTTTCTTCTAATAAAAAAGAAGGAGATGTAGTGGATGCTGAATATGAAGAAGTTAATAATAAAAATAATAAAAAAAAATAATATATAAAGGCTTTATTTATTAATGTCCAAACGTGATTATTATGAAGTATTAGGTATTAGTAGAAATGCAGATCAAAAAGAAATAAAAAAAGCATATCGGAGATTAGCTCAAAAATATCATCCAGATAGAAATCCTAATGATAAACAAGCAGAAAAACGGTTTCGTGAAATATCTGAAGCATATGAAATACTTTCAGTAAAAGAGAAAAGAACTGCATATGATCAATTTGGCCATTCAGGAATAGAAGATGGTCAAACAAATAATAATTTTAATACAGGTTTTAGTGATATGTTTGGAGATGTTTTCGGTGATATTTTTGGAAGTAGTAATAAAAGATCAAATAGTCCACAAAGAGGGTCTGATTTACGTTATAAATTAAATATTGAACTTGAAGAAGCTATATATGGTAAAAAAATAAATATTACTTTAAAAAAATTAGTTAAATGTAATAGATGTAATGGTAATAGATCAGAACCAGGTTATAAAACTAAATATTGTCCTAGTTGTAAAGGTTTAGGGCAAATACGGATGCATCAAGGGTTTTTTTCTATACAACAAACTTGCAATAATTGTAAAGGGAATGGTGAAATTATAGATAAATCTTGTATCAAATGTAATGGAGAAGGTCGTATAAATGATAAAAAAAAATTATCTATTAAAATCCCACCTGGAGTAGATAATGGTGATCGGATAAGAATTATAGGGGAAGGAGAAAGTGGTATTAATGGAGGAAAATATGGAGATTTATATGTACAAATAGCTATAAAACCACATAAGATTTTTATTAGAGAAGGTAAAAATTTATATTGTTCAATACCAATCAATTTTGTAGATGCGGCATTAGGGGGAGTATTAGAAGTACCAACTTTAGAAGGAAATCAAGTTAAATTAAAAATCCCAGCTGGAACCCAAACAGGAAAACAATTTAGAATTAAAGGAAAAGGGGTTAAATCAATACGTAGTAATTATCCAGGAGATTTATTGTGTAAAGTAATAATAGAAAC
Source organism: Candidatus Portiera aleyrodidarum (assembly GCF_000953295.1). Lineage (GTDB taxonomy): Bacteria > Pseudomonadota > Gammaproteobacteria > Johnevansiales > Johnevansiaceae > Portiera > Portiera aleyrodidarum_A. The sequence continues at coordinate 2,905 of NZ_LN649255.1, forward strand.
CCCTATTAATCTTAATAAAAATCAAAAAGAATTATTACGTAAATTTCAAAAAAGTATTGAAAAAAAAACATTCTAAAAAAAAATTGGTTTTAATGTGTAAAAATTTTTAGGATTTTAAATTAGCTTCAAATTCTGTTTTTTCAATTGGATCAATTTCTTTAATTGATAATTTTATTTTTCCTTTATTATCTTTTTCTAAAACTTTTACTGGTACAATATCTCCTTCATTAATAAAATCTCTTATATTTTTAACATGGCCTGAACTAATTTGTGAAATATGAACCAGGCCATCAGTTCCAGGCAGAAAATTAACAAAAGCACCAAAATCCATTATACGTATTACTTTCCCTCTATAGATTTTATTAATTTTAGCTTCTTCAGTAATCATCTTAATAGCTTCAATAGCTTTTTGTGAATTAATTTTATTATTCGCAAAAATATGTATTTTTCCATCATCTTTAATATCTATAATAGTCTTTGTGCTATCACATATTTTTTTTATAGTTATTCCCCCTTTACCTATCACATCACGTATCTTATCTGTTTCTATTTTTAATATTACATTAATTGGTGCTTTATTAGAAATTTTTTTTCTACTTTTACTTATTACTAAATTCATTTTATAAATAATATTTTTTCTAGCTTCTAACGCTTGATTTAAAGTTAATTGTATAATTTCTTTATTAATACCTTTTTGTGTTTTTATATCCATTTGTAATGCAGTTATACCATTTCTAGTCCCAGCTACTTTAAGATCCATCTCACCAAAATTATCTTCATCACCTACTATATCTGTAATTATTAAATATTTTTCTTGTTTTGTAATTAACCCCATCGCCACCCCAGCTACTGTATAAGTTAATGGGACCCCAGCATCCATTAGGGCTAATGAGGCACCACATACTGAAGCCATAGAACTAGACCCATTAGATTCAGTAATTTCTGAAACTATTCTTATGGAATAAGGAAAATCTTCTTTAGATAAAACACCACTTACAGCTCTTTTTGCAAGATTACCATGACCAATTTCACGGCGTTTGGGTAAACCAATAAAACCTATTTCTCCTACACTAAAAGGTGGAAAATTATAATGAAACATTAAATTCTCATATCGTTCTTCTTCTAAACCTTCTATTAACTGAGCTTCACGTAAACTACCCAAAGTTATGGCAATAAGTGCTTGAGTATCTCCCCTAGTAAATAAAGCAGAACCATGTGCACTTGGCAAAATACCTAATTGGATGGATAATGAACGTATTGATTTTAAAGCACGACCATCTAGCCGTTTGTTTGTTTCAAAAATTTTATTTATAAATATTTTTTTTATTATTACATTTAATTTTTCATAAATTATTTCGTATTTATATTTAAAATAATTATTTAGAAATTTTTCAAGAACTTGATTTATAATTATATTTAATGCTTCTTTTCTTATTATTTTATCAAAAATATAAAATATATCTTTTATACTATAATTAAATTCATTAAATAATTTATTTTCTAAATATATATTTTTTTTATTTTCTTTTTTTTTATTATTTTTTATTAACCGATTATTTTTTTTCTTATATTCTTCAGTAAATTCATTTATATTTTTTATTAAAAATTGCATTTCTCTATGTGCATAACATATTGCACCTAAAATTATTAATTCTGTTTTTTCTTTTACTTCAGCTTCAACCATTAATACTGATTTATTTGTTCCGGCTACAACTATATCTAATTCAGAATTTATTTCATTATTTATATTAAGCCAATAACCAATTTCTTTATTAAACCCAACTCTAGCAACTCCAATTGTATCTATTAAAGGTATATCTGAAATACCTATTGCTGCATATGTCCCAATCATAGCAGCCATATCTGGATTAGTTTTCTTTTCAGCAGAAATTACTGTACATATTATTTGTACTTCATTTTTATAATTTTTATTTATATTAGGTCTTATTGGTCTATCAATTAGTCTTGAAGTTAATATTTCTTTTTCAGTAGGACGACCTTCTCGTTTAAAAAAACCACCTGGGATTTTACCTGCAGCATAAGTTTTTTCTTGATAATATACTGACAAAGGAAAATAATCTTGATTTTTTATATTTTTATTTACAACTACTGTACATAATACCACAGTATTATCAATAGTAATAACGACACTCCCATTTGTATTTTTAGCTATTTTACCTGTTTCTAAAATAATATTTTTTCCACCATACTTAAATTTTTTTATATATAAAATCAATATTTTTTCCTTTTTTTTTTAAACTAATGACGTAAATTAATTTTTTTAATTAAATATTTATAACGTGCTTGATTTTTTATTTTTAAATAATTTAAAAGTTTTTTACGTTTATTTACCATACGAATCAACCCTCTTTTCGAATGATAATCATATTTATTTTTTTTTAAATGATTTTGTAATATAAATATATTATTAGTTAATAAAGCTATTTGAACTTCAGGATAACCTGTATCAAATTTATTTTTACCAAATGCATTAACAATGGCAGCTTTATTTTTTTTATTAACAGCCATTTTATATATTCTCTCCAATTATTTTATTTATTAATTTATTTAATTTATAACTACGATTAATACTTACATCATAATGAAATCTTAATTTTGGGATCTGATGTATTTTAATATTTCTATAAAGTTTAGATCGTAAATAACCTGAAGCTAATTTTAAAATTTTTGCATATATATTATTTTTTTTATTTTCATTCATTATAGTCCAATAAATCTCAGCATATTTAATATCTTTACTAACTATTACAGACTGTATTATAATTATTTTTTTTATTCTAGGATCTTTTAATTTATATTGGATTAAATAAGCTAAATCTTTTTTTATTAGTTCAGAAATTTTTCTAATGCGATATTTCATACATTTAATTTATCAAAACCTTCTATTTTATCTCCTATCTTAAGATCATTATATTTACGAATACATATACCAAATTCCATACCATTACTAACTTCATTAACATCTTCTTTGAACCGACGTAATGAATCTAAGTTCCCGTTATAAACAACTAAATTTTTACGAATAATACGTATTTTATTTTTACGTAAAATCTTACCTTCTCTTACTATACATCCAGCAATTATTCCTTTTTTTTTATTATTCTTAAATATATCACGAACTTCTGCTATACCAATAATTTTTTCAATCTTTTTAGGTTTTAATTTATTATTTATAACTTCTTTAATACCATCAATTAATTTATAAATTATATTATAATAAAATAAGGATATATTTTCACGTTCAATAATATTTCTAGCTTCACTGGAAACATGTACATTAAATCCAACTAATATTGCTTTTGATGGAATTGCTAATTTAACATCATTTTCATTTATATTTCCAACACTAGCTGATATTATCTTCACAATAATTTTCTCATTAGATAATTCATTTATAGAACTACGTAATGCTTCTAAAGTTCCTTGTACGTCTACTTTAAGTATAATTTTGATTGTATTTATTTTTTCTCTTTTTTTAAATAAATTTTGATTAAATAGACTATTATTTTTTTGTTTATTATTTTTTTGTTTTATATAACGAATGTTAATTACATCACGTGCTTTTTTTTCATCTGATACTACATTAATTTTTTCACCTGATTCTGGTATCCCATTTAATCCAATAATTTCTACTGGAATTGATGGACCTACTTTCTCTAAAGTTTTTCCTAAATCATCTATAATTGCACGTACTCTTCCATAATTTAATCCAGATAATACTATATCTCCTTTATTTAAAGTACCATTTAAAACTAATATTTTAGCTACTGGGCCTTTTCCTATATCTATTCTTGATTCTATTATTACACCATTACCTGGTGAATCTAATACAGCAGTTAACTCTAAAATTTCTGATAATAAAATAACAGATTCTAATAAAACATTTATACCTTCACCTGTTTTTGCTGAGACAGGGAGAAAAGGAGTATCTCCTCCCAAATCCTCAGGAATAAGCCCATATTTAGATAACTCATTACGAACCCTTTCAATATCTATCCCTATTTTATCAATTTTATTTATCGCTACAATAATTGGTAATTTTTCATCTTTTGCATGTTCTATTGCTTCTATAGTTTGAGGTTTTATACCATCATCAGCTGATACTACTAATATAACTATATCAGTAAATTTTACACCAATTGCACGCATTTTTATAAAAGCTTTATGACCTGGAGTATCAATAATAGTTATGTTTTTTCCTTTATCTATTAATACATTATATACACCAATATGTTGAGTAATGCCTCCTAATTCTTTCTTTACTAAGTTAGTTTTACGGATACAATCAATTAGAGATGTTTTTCCATGATCTACGTGTCCCATAACAGTAATTATTGGAATGCGGGTAATTTTTTTACCTTCATTAAAACTTTTATTTTTTAATATATTTTTTTCAATTTCATTAGTATTTCTAATTTTTGGAGTATGCCCAAGTTCTTCTACAACTAAACAAGCAGTATCTTTATCTATTTTTTGATTTTTAGTAACTGAAACCCCCAGATTAAATAATACTTTTATTAATTCTGCGGCTTTTATTGCCATTTTATTAGCTAAATATAAAATACTATTTGATTCATAAATATTTATTTCTCTAATAATATTTTTTGTAGGAATTTTAAAAGTATGTAAATTAGATTTATTATTGTTTTTTTTTATTTTTTTCTTATCTTCTTCTAAAGACTTTTTTTTATTATTACGATTATCTTTTTTTTGTAAAAATTGTTTATTATTTTTATTTCTTTCTATTTTTTCTGTATTTATTTTTAAAAAAGTCTTTTTTTTACGTATTTGAATATCTATTAATTTATTTTCCATATGGATCTTACGATTTATTTTTCTAGTTAAAGTAATTATATTATTTATCCCGTGTTGAAAATGAAGATAATTTAATAATATTTGTTTATCATTTTCTGTTAATAAATTATCTGCATTTTTATGTTTCAAACCAGCACAATTTAAATAATTAAGCAACCTATTTATATCACATCCAATTTTTATAGCAAAATCTTTAACAGTTATTTCTACCATTATCTTTCTCCATAAATACCTGTTAATTATTTTTTTATTTCATCTTTTCTTACTAAATTTAGCAATTCTTCTTTAGCACGTGATTTTAATTTTTTTATTAAATTTATATTAAATTCTTTTATATTTAAAAACTCTTCGACTGGAACATATACAATTTCTTCTAATGAAGTAAAACCATATTCTACTAAAAATACTGCTATTTTTTTATCAATCTCAAGTTTTAAACTTAAATTTTTAACTTTATTTTTTATTTCTTTTTTATTTTTTTTATTAGCTTCATTTTTAGTAACTACATTTAATATCCATCCTGTTAATTCTGATGCCAATTTTATATTTTGTCCACATTTTCCGATAGCTTTATAATAATTATATTCATTAACAATGATTTCCATACTATGTTTAGTTTCATCAACAATTATAGAAAGAACATCTAATGGATACATAGCATTAATAACAAATTTAGTATAATCATCATCCCAAAGTACAATATCAATACGTTCATTATGTAATTCATTAGAAATAGACTGGATCCGATAACCACGCATACCTACACAAGACCCTACTGGATCAAGATTAAACTCATTTGTTTTAACAGCAATTTTAGCTTTATAACCTGGATCTCTAGCAACACTTTTTATTTCTATTAATTCATCTAATATTTCAGGTACTTCTATTTTTATTAATTCAATTAAAAATTTTGAACAACATCTTGACAGTATTAATTTAAAATTCCGACTATTTGGATTTACCTTAAATAATAAAGTACGTATCCTTTCATTAATATTAAACCGTTCCCCAGGCATCATTTCATTACGTGGTAAAAAACCTTCAGTTTTATCATCTAATTCAATTATTATACCCTCTTTAATTATTTTTTTTATATTCCCACATATTATTTCACCTATTTTTTTACTATAATTACGTATTATTTCAGTACGTTCAGCTTCACGAACTTTTTGTATAAGAATTTGTTTTGCAATTTTAACAGCTATTCTACCAAAATTAATATTCTCAATTTTATATTCAATATATTTATTAAGTTCAATTTTTTTATTTATTTTTTTAGCAGCAGTATAAGGAATTTCTATAGATGATTTAGTATACTTTTCATCTTTAACTATTTTCCACCTACGAAAAGTATCATACTTGCCATTAAGTCGATTCATTTTAACTATAATATTTACATTTTGTCCTTCAAATCGTTTAATAGTTGCACTTGATAAAGCTTCTTCAACTGTTTTAAAAATACAGTTACGTGAAATACCTTTTTCATTATAAATAGAATCAATAATTAATAAAATATCTTTTCTCATACATTTTCCTATTAAAGGTTATACCTATTTTAGGAGTTTTAGGGGTTAAAATCAAAACTTTAGCGGGGATTGGATTTGAACCAACGACCTTCGGGTTATGAGCCCAACGAGCTACCTGCCTGCTCCACCCCGCTTTAACTTAATAAAATAAACAAGATGCCGAAGGCGGGAGTTGAACCCGCATAACCAGTTGGTTACTATCCCCTCGAAATAGCGTGTCTACCAATTTTCACCACATCGGCTGTATATATTATATATATTTAAAATATTACGTCAAGGGATGAAATTAAAAACAACTTAAAGTTAATGAAATTAAAAAATAAATTAATAATAAAAAATTTATTAATTTAGTTAAGATTTTATAAAAAAATATACTATTAGAACAATTAACATTAAAATATATAATAAAAGTTATTATATTTATAAAATATATAATATTTAATATTAATAAGAATTTCTTCAAGTTAATATTCCTAAATATATTTTTTTGGAAATTTTCCTTGCATTATTTTTTTTATCTGTTTAAAATTTATTGTTTCATAATGAAATAAAGCTTCTGCCATTAAATCAAGTTTCTCTATATTGTTAACTATAATTGAATAAGATATTAAATAACATTCTTCAATAAGTTTTATTATTTCTTTATCTAATTTTTCATAAGTTTTTATAGAAATTAAAAATTTTTTATTATTAATTTGATTATTTAATTTATATTCATCATACATTATTGGTCCCATTTCTGAAGAAAACCCCCATTTATACACCATTTGATGAGCTAATTCTGTTGCACATTTTATATCATTTGAAGCTCCTGTAGTAACACCATTAACTCCTTGTGTTATCTCTTCAGCAACACGACCACCAAATAAAGAACAAATTTTACTAATTAATTGTTTACGAGAATAACAATATCTATCTATTTTTGGTAAAAACATTGTAACACCTAATGCTTGTGCTCTTGGTATAATAGTTACTTTATATATAGGATCATGTTCTGGTATTAATAAACCTATAATAGCATGCCCTGCTTCATGATATGCTGTATTTCGTTTTTCTTTTTCTGACATTACCATAGAACGGATTTCATTCCCCATTATAAGTTTATCTTTTGCTTTTTCTAATTCATTCATACTAACTAAATTTAATTTCCTTTTTGCTGCTAAAATTGCTGCTTCATTAACTATATTAGCTAATTCAGCTCCAGAACATCCTGGAGTCCCCAATGCAATTATTTTAGGTTCTACATCATCAGATAAAGGAATTTTTCTCAAATGTAGATTAAGTATATTTTCTCTACCCACAATATCTGGTAAAGTTACATTAACTTTTCTATCAAACCTTCCTGGTCTTAATAATGCTTTATCTAACACATCAGGCCGATTAGTTGCAGCGATAACAATAGTCCCTTTATTTGATTCAAAACCATCCATTTCAACTAATAATTGATTTAAAGTTTGTTCTCTTTCATCATGACCTCCTCCACCTAAACTTGAACCTCTTGTTCTACCTACTGCATCTATCTCATCTATAAAAATAATACAAGGTGATTGTTTTTTTGCTTGAATAAACATATCTCTAACCCTAGAAGCACCTACTCCTACAAACATTTCTACAAATTCAGAACCAGAAATAGTAAAGAATGGGACTTTTGCTTCTCCAGCTATCGCTTTTGCAAGCAAAGTTTTACCAGTGCCAGGAGGCCCTATCATTAAAACACCTTTTGGAATTTTACCTCCTAATTTTTTAAATTTTTTTATATTTTTTAAAAAATCTACTAAGTCTTCAACTTCTGATTTAGCTTCATCACAACCTGCAACATCTCTAAACGTAATTTTTATTTGATCTTTTAAAATTACTTTAGCTTTAGATTTACCAAAAATAATTGGCCCACCTTTACCTCCAACATTAATTTGCATTTGTCGCATAAAAAATAATAAAACAGCGATAATAATTAATATTGGAAAACTAGATATTAATAACTTTGACCATATACTTGTTTTATTTGGTTCTCTTCCTTCTATCGAAACATTATGATTTAATAAATCATCAATTAAACTAGGATCTTCAATTGTTGGTCTAATTGTTTTAAAAATAGACCCATCTTTATGTTGCCCATTTATAAAATATCCATCAATAATAATATTACGGATTTTATTTTTATGTAATTCTTGTACAAATTGAGAATAACTTAAGATTTGTGTATGAGAATCAATACCAATATTATTAAAGAATGTTAATAAAATTGCTACTATAATTAACCAATTAATCAGGTTTTTAGCCATATTTTCACATTATTTTTTTATTACAAATTACAAATGTTCTATTAAATTAATTTCATACTTTACATTTCCACCTGGTGTATTTACATTAACAATCTCACCTTTTTTTTTTCCAATTAAAGCTCGTGCTATTGGAGATCTAATAGAAATTTTCTTTTTTTTTATATTAGCTTCATCTTCTCCTACAATTTTATATTTTATTTTTTTATTATTAATTAACTTTATTAAAGTAACTGTTACTCCAAATATAATTTTACCATTTGGATATATTTTTGTTATATCAATAACTTGTGAATTTGCAAGTTTATTTTCAAGTTCTTTAATACGTCTTTCTAAAAAAACTTGTTGTTCGAGAGCCGCATGATATTCAGCATTTTCTTTTAAATCACCATGTTTTCTTGCTTCAGTAATATCATTTATTATCTTATTTCTATTTATAGTTTTTAGTTTATTAAGTTCTTTTTTTAAAATTTTTTCACCTTCTTTTGTCATAGGTATTTTATTTGATGATTCCATCATTAAATAACTCCTGTATACATATCTTGAATATTTCTTACTTTATTTATTTTATTACAATATTTTAATGCCATACATATAGAATATGCGCCTGCAATTGTAGTTGTGTATGGCACTTTTTTGATAATTGCTGTATTACGAATTATATAATTTTTATTTATTAAATTATTTTTTTTATTTATTGTATTTATTACATAATTTATTTTATATTTTTTAAAAATAAAAATAATATTATTTTTACTAATACTTTTAACTAAAAGTCCATTTTTTAATATAATTTTAGCAGTTCCAATAGTAGCAAATAAATTAAAACCTAATTTTATTAAATTTTTTGCTATTTTTGAAATTTTCTTTTTATCATTATTACATACTGAAATAAAAGCAATAAGTTGTTTTTTTTCTTTTATTTTTATAATAGGCATTCCAATACTTAATTGTGATTTATAAAAAGCTTCACTAAAATTACTACCTATCCCCATAACTTCACCAGTAGATTTCATTTCAGGGGATAATACAGGAGCTACACCTATAAATTTATTAAAAGGTAAAACAGCTTCTTTTACACCATAAAATTTCGGTTTTATGTTTTTTAATATTTTTTGATAATAATTTAAAGATTTACCTATCATACAATTTGCAGCTATTTTAGCTAAAGAAAAACCTATACATTTTGAAACAAAAGGTATTGTACGTGAAGCTCTAGGATTTACTTCTAAAATATAAATTTTTTTATTTTTACAAGCTATTTGACAATTCATTAAGCCTATTATTTTTAATTCAATAGCTATTTTTTTGATTTGTTTTTTTATTTCATTTTGAATTTTTATATCTAAGTAAAAAGGTGGGAAGGAACATGCTGAATCGCCTGAATGAATACCAGCTTGTTCTATATGTTGCATAATTCCACAAATTATAATTTCTTTACCATCTGATAAAGCATCAATATCAATTTCTATTGCTTTATTTATATATTTATCTAATAAAATTGAATTTGTTTTTGATAATTTAAAAGCTTTTTTTATATATTTTTCTAATTCTTTTACATTATAAACTATTTCCATTGCTCTACCTCCTATAACATAAGAAGGACGAACAATTAATGGATATCCTATTTTTTGAGCTTGAATTAAAGCATCTTTTAAATTAAAAGCAATTTCATTTTCAGGTTGTATTAATTTTATTTTTTTAATTAAATTTTTAAATTTTTCTCTATCTTCAGCTATATCTATTGCTAAGTTATTAGTACCAATAATAGGAATTTCTTCTTTATTTATATTTTTTATTATTTTTAAAGGTGTTTGTCCACCAAATTGTATAAGAACTCCTTTTGGTTTTTCTTTTCTTATAATTTCTAATATATCTTCTAAAGTTATCGGTTCAAAATATAATTTATCACTAATATCATAATCAGTAGAAACTGTTTCTGGATTACAATTAATCATAATCGTTTCATATCCATTTTCACGCATAGCAATTGCTGCATGAACACAACAATAATCAAATTCAATACCTTGTCCAATTCGGTTAGCTCCACTTCCTATTATAATAATTTTATTATAAGTATTATTAATATTAGCTTCACATTCTTCATCATATGTAGAATACAGATAAGCAGTTGAAGTAGTAAATTCTGCTGAACAAGTATCAACTCTTTTATATACTGGATGTATATTTAATTTTTTACGTAATTCTCTAATTTTATTTTCATTAACATTTAATAATTTAGCAATTCTATTATCACTAAAACCTTGTTTTTTTAGTAAATATAAATTATCAAAATTAATATTATTTATATTCTTTTTTAAAAAAATATTTTCTATTTTTATTAATTCTTTAATTTGATTTAAAAACCAAACATCAATTTTTGTATAATTAAAAATTTCTTTTATTGTAAATCCAGCTCTAAAAGCATCAGCAATATAAAAGATACGCTCCGAGCCTGGATTTTGTAATTCATTTTTTATTATATTTAAAGAATCTTTTTTATAATTTAGTACTTTATTATTTAAGCCATTAATACCTATATCTAAACTACGTAATGCTTTTTGTAATGATTCTTTAAAATTTCTTCCTATTGCCATTACTTCACCTACAGATTTCATTTCTGTTGTTAATCTATCATTAGCTTTAGGAAATTTTTCAAAGTTAAAAATAGGTATTTTAGTAACGATATAATCTAGAGTTGGTTCAAAAGAAGCAGGGATTTTACCTTTTGTAATCTCATTTTTTAATTCATCTAATGTATAACCTATTGCTAATTTAGCTGCTATTTTAGCTATAGGAAATCCTGTCGCTTTTGATGCTAAAGCTGAAGATCTAGATACTCTAGGATTCATTTCTATTACTACCATTTTTCCTGTTTTTGGATTTATGCCAAATTGAACATTAGATCCTCCACTATCTATTCCAATTTCTTTTAATACAGAAATTGAAGCATTCCGCATTATTTGATATTCTTTATCAGTTAATGTTTGAGCAGGTGCTACTGTTATTGAATCCCCAGTATGTATCCCCATTGTATCAAAATTTTCTATTGAACATATAATAATACAATTTCCTTTTTTATCACGTAATAACTCCATTTCATATTCTTTCCAACCATTTAAATATTCATCTATTAATAATTCTTTTGTAGGAGCAATATTAAAACCTCTTATACAAATTTTTTTTAATTCTTCAAAATTTTTTGCTATTCCACCACCAAAACCACCCATGGTATATGAAGGACGTATAATACAAGGAAAACCTAGTTTATTTTTTATTTTATATATATCTTTTATATATCTAACTATTACTGATTTAGGACTCTCTAGCCCAATATTGTTCATTATATTAATAAAATTTTTACGATTTTCAGCTTTTTTTATAGTAGATATATTAACTCCAATAATTTTTACATTAAAAGTTTTTAATACACCATATTTATATAAATCTAATGCACAGTTTAAGGCTGTTTGACCTCCCATTGTTGGAAGAACTGCATCTGGTCTTTCTTTTTCAATAATCTTAGATAAAATTTCCCAGTTTATTGGCTCAATATATGTAGAATTAGCTATCTGTGGATCTGTCATAATTGTAGCTGGGTTTGAATTAACTAATATAACATATATACCTTCTTCTCTTAAAGCTTTGCATGCTTGTACTCCAGAATAATCAAATTCACAAGCTTGACCAATAATAATAGGTCCAGAACCTATAATTAATACTTTTTTTATATATGTATATTTGGGCATATGTATTCCATTTTAGAATTTATTTTTTTAATTTTTTTATAAATCGATAAAATAATAAATATGAATCGTGTGGGCCTGGACTCGCTTCTGGATGGCCTTGAAAACTAGAAGCAGGACAATCTGTCCTTTCTATACCTTGTAAAGTCCCGTCAAACAAAGATCTATGGGTAATTCTTATATTTTTTGGTAAATTCTGTTCGTCCACAACAAAACAATGATTTTGACTTGTAATAAAAATTTTTCCAGTTTTAATTTCTAATATTGGATGATTAGAACCATGATGCCCAAAGTTCATTTTAATTGTTTTTGCTCCACTAGCCAAAGCCAATAATTGATGTCCTAAACAAATACCAAATAAAGGAAGTTTAAAATCACACAATTTTTTTATAGTAGATATAGAAAAATTATAATTTTCAGGATTACCTGGTCCATTAGATAATAAAACTCCATCTGGTTTCATTGAAATAATTTCTTTAAATGAAGTTTTATATGAAACTATTGTAATACGACATCCTAATTTTTTTAATATTCTTATTATATTATATTTAGTACCAAAATCATAAACAATAATATGATTATTATATTTTTTATAATTATAATTTTTTTTATTATAATTTATTAATTTAATATTTTTATAATTTAAATTTTTACGCGCTAATTTTCTTGCTAATTTAATATAATTATTATTTATATTATTAACAGTTAAAATAGCACCATTTTTTATACCTTTATCTCTTAAATTAATAGTTAATTTTCGTGTATCAATATTTGCTATACAAACTATCTTTTGATTTTTTAAATATTCTCTTAATGAACAATTACTACGATAATTACTAATTAATATACTAGGAATACAATTTAATATTAATCCAGATACACAAATTTTTTTATATTCTATATCATATTTATTAATACCTGTATTTCCTATATGAGGATTAGTAAATGTTACTATTTGTTTAAAATAAGAAGGATCTGTTATAATTTCTTGATATCCTGTAATTGAAGTATTAAAAATTATTTCACCTGAAGTCTTACCATAATCTCCTATAGAAATCCCTTTAAAAATACTTCCATCTTCTAATGCTAATAACGCAATTTTATACAAATTTCTTTTCCTCTTTTAGTACATCTTGCATAGTATAATATCCATTTTTTTTATTTTTAATCCATTTTGCTGCAACTAATGCTCCATAAGCAAATACTAATCTATTTGTTACTTTATGATTAATTTCTATTATTTCCCCTGATTTTGAAGCATAAATTATTTTATGTTCTCCTATTATATCTCCTGCTCTAATTATTGAATATCCTATTGTATTTTTAATACGTGGACCATTTTTTTTCAGATAAACTTTAAGAGTATTTAGACTGTATCCTATAATCTCAGCTATCTTTTTGCCTATAAATAAGGCAGTTCCAGAAGGACAATCAATTTTCTTATTATGATGATATTCAATAATTTCTATATCAAAATCTTTTATTATTAATTTTTTTGTTATCTTAATAATTATATCTGATATAATATTAGCACCTATACTCATATTAGCTGACAATACAAATGGTACTTTATTTTTAAACATTTTTATTTTTTTTAATTGTTTTTTTTTAAATCCTGTAGTCCCAATAATTATTGATTTCTTATTTTTATAACAATATTCTAAATTTTTTAAACTTAATTTTGTATTTGTAAAATCTATTATTGTATCAAATTTATTTTTTATATCTTTTATATTTCCAACAGTTTTTATATTTAATTTACCTAAACCTATTATTTCACCAATATCTTTTCCTATTAATTTATTTTTTGGATTTATTACAGCACCTATTAATTTAAAATTTTTCTCACTTGTTATAGTTTTAATTAATAATTTTCCAATACGACCAATTGCCCCTAAAATAATTACTTTTATCATAAATTTTATTATTTTCCTTTTTTTTTACTAAAAATTTTTTAATAACCTATTAAAATAGATGATGGTAATGAAGCAAAATTTATTAAAGGACATATAATTATATTATCTATTAAATTTATAATTATAAAAGCAGCAATTGGAGAAATATCTATTATTCCAATAGTAGGAATAATTTTTCTTAATCTTAACATTATAGGTTCTGTTATTTGTGTTATTAATAATGAACCTGGGTGCTCAGATTTATTTAATATCCAACTAATAATAGTCAAAATTATTAATGCAAAAAAATATAATCTAATTAATATATTTAATACACTAGCTACAGATCCAATAAATAAATTTATTATTGGTGGTATATTATTAATATATAATAAATAAATTATAGATATAGAAAATATTTTAATAAATATAGCTGATATAAAAGTTGCTAAATCAAACCAACCAATAGATTTAATAATTTTTTTTATTGGACTAACAATAAAAGATGTAATTTTTATTATATTTTGTGTGATAGGATTATTTTTATCTGCACAAGAAATATGTAACGCAAAACGTAACATTAACAGAAAAGTATATAAATTAAATAATGTATTAATTAAAGATAAACCAATATTTTCCATATATTTTATACTCCAATAATAATATAATTATATTATATAATTTTATATAAATAAAAAATAATTAATATGAAGAATATAAAAAATATTTTAAAAAAAATTAAATTAAATACAAAAAAAATTTTAATTGAAAAAATTTTAATAAAAAAAATCAAATCTGGAAAAATCTTAAATATAAAAATAGGTCTAGATCCTACTACTCCTAATTTGCATTTAGGTCATTTTGTTTTAATAAAAAAATTAAAACAATTACAAGATTTAGGTCATAAAATCTTATTTATTATTGGAGATTTTACTGGGATAATAGGAGATCCAACCGGTAAAAATCTAACTAGAAAAAGTTTAACAAAAGAACAAATAAAAATAAATGCAATAAAATGTAAAAAACAAATATTAAAAATATTTAATCCTAAAAAAATAAAAATTTTATTTAATTCAGAATGGTTAAAAAAAATTTCTATCTTAAAAATAATTAAGATTTTATCTAAAGTTACAATCTCTAAAATGTTAGAAAGAAAAGATTTTAATAAAAGATATAAAACTGGTTCTAGTATTTCTATACATGAATTTATATACCCTTTAATACAAGCTTATGATTCCGTAGTTCTTAAAGCAGATATAGAAGTAGGAGGTATTGATCAATTATTTAATCTTTTAATAGGAAGAGAATTACAAAAAGTTTTTAATCAAGAACCTCAAAATCTAATTACTATGCCAATACTTGAGGGATCTGATGGAAAAAAAAAAATGTCAAAAACTCTTAATAATTATATTAATATTAATGATAAGCCTGGAGCTCTGTATAGAAAAATTATTTCTATAAATGATAATTTAATATATAAATATTTTAAATTATTATCAACTAAACCTATAAATAATTTTATAAAAATTCAAAATCTAAATCCACGAAAACTTAAATTTAAATTAGCTACTGAATTAATAACGTATTTTTATAATAAAAATATAGCAAAAAAAGCATCAACTTTAATAGGAAATAAATTTCTTAATAATTTATTTCCAATAAATATTCCTAAAATTAAACTTATTATAAAAAAATTTATAAAAGTCCCAATAATATATATATTAAATAAATCAGGATTAGTAAAAAATAATTCACAAGCAAAAGATTTATTAAAAAACAAAAAAATTAAAATTAATAATATTTTTATAAAAAAAAATTATAAATTAATTTTCAATAAAATTTATTTAATACAAGCAGGAAATAAAAAATTTGCTATAATAAATTTATTGGGGCCATAGTTTAAATGGTAGAATGCCTGCTTTGCACGTAGGAGATTAGGAGTTCAAATCTCCTTGGCTCCAATAAATAAATATTCGATTATTATTTGATAAACTTTAGTTAAAAGAACTATATCTGAAAATAAAATAGATTCATTTATTTTATGTATAGTTTTATTTTTTAATCCTAATTCTATAATTTGATGACAAATATTATAAATAAATCTACCATCTGAAATCCCTCCACTTGTCTTTATTTTTGGTTTAAATTTACAAATATAATTTATTCCAAAATTTACAGCATTTAATAAATTTCCTTTTTTTGTTATATATGGTTCTCCTGAAATATACCATTTTA
Organism: Candidatus Portiera aleyrodidarum; assembly: GCF_000953295.1. Taxonomy (GTDB): domain Bacteria; phylum Pseudomonadota; class Gammaproteobacteria; order Johnevansiales; family Johnevansiaceae; genus Portiera; species Portiera aleyrodidarum_A. The sequence continues at coordinate 19,422 of NZ_LN649255.1, forward strand.
TATTATAATCTTTATTATTTTTTAAATTAAATAATAAAAAAACTTTCTTTACTTTTTTTTTTATTTCATTTACTGTAATTTCATTTGAAAATCTAAAATTACATAATAACTTTGCATATTTAGGTATTATATTATTTACACCCAATCCTGCATTAAAATTTGATATTTGAAAATTAGTTTTATAAAAATATTTATTACCTTTATCCCATTTTATCTTTAATAAATAATGAGCTATTTTTATTAATAAATGTATTGGATTTAATAAATTTTTTATATAAGCTATATGTCCTTGTACCCCATATACTCTAATTGTAGCATTTAATGAACCCCGTCTACCAATTTTTATTGTATCACATGTTTTAAAACTACTTGTCGGTTCACCTATTAGACAATATTTTATTCTTTCTTTTCTTTCTATTAATTTATTAATCACATATTTAGTACCATATTTTCCATAGCCTTCTTCATCACTGGTTATTAAAAAAGCTAATTTACCATTAAATATAGGATATAATTTTAAAAACTGACATGTTGCAATTATCATAGCACCCAAACTTCCTTTCATATCTGCAATACCACGTGATATAATATATCCTTCTTTATTTAAAGAAGGTATAAACGGATTATTTTTCCAGTCAATAATAGGGCCAGACGGAACAACATCAGAATGTCCAACCAATAATAAAGTTTTATTTCCAAATCCTGTGGTAGCTAACAAATTAGTCACTCCTTTTTTATTAAAAAATTCTATATTAAAACCAAATTTTTTTAATATATTACTAATTAATAATTGACAACCATAATCCTTAGGTGATAAGGATTTTTTTGAAAGCAAATTAAATATTAAATTTAAAAGATAAGACATTTTTAATTTTTTTTATGTAAATTTTTATTAAGTTTAACTTTTTTTTTATTTATACGACATTCTATTTTTCCTGTTATAGAATTTCTCATAAATAATAACTTATTTTTATAAGATAATTTTTTAGCTTTTACTATTTTTATTAAATTATTATTTAAATTTAAAACAGATATTTTTGAAGTTGATGTTATATATAACCCAGCTTCAATAATACAATTATTCCCTAACGGTATCCCACATCCAGCATTTGCTCCTATTAAACAATTTTTTCCGATAGATATTAAAATTTTTCCCCCACCTGATAATGTTCCTAAAGTAGAAGAACCCCCTCCTAAATCTGAATTTTTATTTATAAAAACACCTGATGAAATACGGCCTTCAATCATACCTGGCCCTTTAGTACCTGCATTAAAATTACAAAATCCCTCATGCATTACGGTTGTTCCTTTACCTAAATAAGCACCAAGCCGTATTCTAGATGTATCTGCTATTCTTACAGTCATTGGAATAATATAATCTGTGAGTTTAGGAAATTTATCAATACTAAATATAGTAATATTTTTTAAGTTATATTTAATTTGTTTTTTTTTTAAATCTTCAATATCTATTGGTCCGATATTAGACCAAGCTATCGTTTTCATAATATTAAACATACCAAATAAATTAATTGTATTTGGTTTACATAATCTATAAGACATTAAATGTAATTTTAAATAAATATCAGGAATATTTAAAGGTTTTTTATCATATAAAATAAAAGTATAAATTAATTTTTTTTTAGTTTTTATAAAGTTTTTTATTTTTTTTGCTTTATTTAATTCTCCAATATTAATTAATTCTAAATATAAAATTAATAAATCTTTATTAGATAAATATAAATTAAAACTGTTTGATATAATTTTTATATTAAATTTTAATTTATTTAATAAATTTTTTATAAAAAATGGATATGGATATATTATTGTAAAAGGATAATAAACTTCTAATATCTCATTTTTATAATTTTTCGTTGCTATTCCTAAACCAAAACTAAATATCATAATAAATATTTATCCTATAAATTTTTCATTTTTTCTAATTGTTGTAATAATAACACCTTTTTTTTTTATAATTAATGTATGCTCCCATTGAGCAGAAATACTTTTATCTTTTGTCAGAGTTGTCCAACCGTCATTTAATATTTTAATTGAATGTTTACCTATATTTATCATTGGTTCAACTGTTAAACACATTCCTTCTTTTAAAAAAATATCATTTTTATAATTGTAACCATTAAAATTAAGAACTTGAGGTTCTAAATGAAAATCTGTACCAATTCCATGTCCACAAAAATATTTTACAACACTAAATCCATTCTTTTTTGCATGATCTTGAATCATATTACCTATTTCAGAAAGTCTTACACCATCTCGCATAATCGATATTGCTTTGTAAAGACATTCTTGTGTAACTTTACATAATTTATAACCTTTATTTCTCTTATTTCCAACTAAATACATAGCACTAGTATCTGCATAATATCCATCTTTTTTTATTGTAACATCTATATTTAAAATATCATTTTTTTTTAATTTTTTTTTATAATTAGGAATTCCATGACAGACTATATTATTAAGAGATATACAAGTAGCATGTTGATAGCCTTTATAACCGATAGTAGCTGAAATACATTTATTTTTAGTTTCAATATATTTATGACAAATATTATTTAATTCTTCAGTATTTATACCAGGTTTAATATATTCAGAAATCATTTCTAAGATTTTTGCTGCTAATTTTCCTACAATTAGTAATTGTTTTATATCTTTTGATGAATAAATTTTAATATTCATATTTATTTATTTTTATAATGTTATAAAATTTATTTAATAAATAATATAATATATTTATTAATATTAATATATAAGGAATAATATTTTTATGATAATTAATATGCATGATTTATTAAAAGCTGGTGCACATTTTGGTCATCAAACCAAATTTTGGAATCCAAAAATGAAAAAATATATATATGGAGTTAATAATAAAATTCACATTCTAAATTTAGAATATACCTTATTTGCTCTTAAAAAAGTTAATGAAATTATAAAAAAAATTATGATGAATAATAAAAAAATAATTTTTGTTGGTACAAAAAAAGCTGCTAATTTAATTATTTGTGAAGAAGCAAAAAAGGTTAATCAACCTTATGTTAATAATAGGTGGTTAGGTGGGATGTTAACTAATTATAAAACTATTAGGCAATCAATAAAAAAATTACGTGAATTAGAATTAATGCGAGATAATGGAATCTTAAAGAAATTAACAAAAAAAGAAATTTTATTAACAAATAGAAAATTACAAAAATTAGAAAAAGATTTAGGTGGAATTAAAAATATGATTGGTTTGCCTGAAGCATTGTTTGTAATTGATGTAAATAAAGAAAGAATTGCTATAAATGAAGCTAACAAACTTGGTATATTAGTAATTGGTATTGTTGATACAAATTCTAATCCAGATGGTATAGATTATATAATCCCTGGAAATGATGATTCTATTAATGCTATAAAAATATATACAAAAATTATAGCAACTTATTGTAAAAAAAATAAAGAAAAATATAGGTAAATTTTTTATGACTTATATAAATTTAATAAAAAAATTAAGAACTAGTACTGGCTTAGGTATCATGACATGTAAAAAAGCCCTCCAGAAGTATAAAGGTAATATAAATTTAGCTATAAATTATTTACTTACTATACATAAGTTAAAATATAAAGAAAATCTTCCAAAAGAAGGAAGAATAAATATAAAAGTTTCAAAAAATTATAAAATTTTAATGTTAGAAATTAATTGTGAAACAGATTTTGTATCAAATGATATTAATTTTATACGTTTTGTAAATAAAGTTACAAATAAAGCTTTATATACTAATCAAGAAAATATAAAAAAATTAATTAATGGGAAATTAGAATTAGATAGAAAAATTTTAATAAAAAAATTAAAAGAAAATATTATCGTACGTAAATTAGTTTTAATTAATCTAAATAAAGATACTAATAAAACAATAGGTTATTACAATCATAAAAATCGGCTAGGTGCTTTAGTAATTATAAAAGATTGTAATGTTAAAATTGCAAAGGATATTGCAATGCAAATTGTCGCTACCAATCCTAATGTAATTTATATTAAAGAGTTTACAAATGAAGAAATAAAAAAAGAAATATTATTTCTTATATCCAATATAAAAAATAAACCTTTAAATTTAATTAATAAAATAATAAAAAATAAATTAAAAAATTATTTAAAAAATAATAGTTTAGTTAATCAAAATTTTATAAAAATTCCTAATATGAAAATTTCAAATTATTTATTAAAAATTAGTAAAATAATAAAATTCTTTAGATTTGAAATAGGTAAATAAAAATGGAGAATTTTATAAAAAAAACTTCAAATTTAATGGAAAAAAGCATTAGTTTATTAACTTTAAATTTTAATCAAATTCGTACACATAAAATAAATCCAGAAATCTTATATAAGATAACTATTAATTATAATGGAAAAAAAACAAAATTAAAAAAAATATCTAATATTTATATTGAAAATTCACATACTTTAATAATTAATCCTTGGGATTATAAAATTATTAATGAAATAAAAAATACTATTTTTATAAAATTAGAAATAAATCCAATTATAAAAAACAATAATATTAAATTAATATTTCCTAACTTAACAGAAGAAACACGTAAAAAATATATTAAGAAAGCAAGATTATATGCAGAAAAAAGTAAAATATATATCCGTAATATACGTCGTGATATAAAAAATAATATAAAAAAAAAATTAAAAAATAAAATATATAATATAAATGAAGCTAAAAATTTAGAAAAAACTTTACAAAAGTTAACTGATAAATATATAAATTTTATTAAAAATATATTAAAAAAAAAAGAAAAAGAATTAATAAAAATTTAATATATTTTTAAAAAAAAAAGAAAAAGAATTAATGACAAATTTTATTCATTTGCGAATACATAGTGAATATTCTTTAAGAAATAGTATTATTAAAATTAATTCTTTAATTTATAATATAAAAAAAATGAATATACCTGCAGTTTGTATAACTGATGAAAACAATATATTTAGTTTAATTAAAGTTTATAAGAAATCTATAAAAAATGGGATTAAACAAATTATAGGTTGTGATTTACATATAAATTCTAAAAATAAAATTTATAAAATAACTTTATTAGCTATGAACAATCTTGGATATAAGAATTTAATAAAATTAATTACATTATCTTGTAAAGATATATTAATAAAAAAATATATATTTAAATACTCCGAAGGATTAATTGTACTTTCTGGTGCTAGTAAAGGTGAAATAGGTTATTTTTTACTTTCAAATAATAAAAAAAAAGCTAATTTAATTATAGATCAATGGAAAAAATTTTTTCATAATTGTTTTTATTTAGAATTACAAAGAATAGGTTTAAAAAATGAAGAAGAATTATTATATAAATCAATAGATTTAGCTATAAAAAAAAATATTCCTGTAGTTGCAACAAATGATGTGATGTTTATAAAAAAAGAAGATTATTATATCCATCAAACAAGAGTTGCTATAAGTGAAGGGAAATTAATAAAAAAAAATTTTTATAGTAAAGAACAATATTTAAAAACACCTAATGAAATGATTCATTTATTTAAAGATATTCCAGAAGCTATTGAAAATAGTATAATGATTGCCATGCGGTGTAATGTAAACTTAAATTTAAATAAAAAAAATGTTTGTTTTCCAAAATTTAAGTTATCTAAAAATATAAATATAAAAAAATATTTTATATATCTATCAAATAAAGGATTAAATAATCGGTTAATAAAAAATAATATATTAAAAAATAAAAAAATTATAAAATATAAAAATAGATTATATAAAGAAATTAATCTTATAAAAAAAATGGGGTTTATTGAATATTTTTTAATAGTAATGGATTTTATTAAATGGGCTAAAAAAACAAAAATCCCAGTAGGTCCAGGTAGAGGTTCTGGAGCAGGATCTTTAGTTGCTTATTCTTTAGAAATAACAGATATTGACCCTATAAAATATGATCTTTTATTTGAAAGATTTCTTAATTCTGAAAGAATTAATCTGCCAGATTTTGATGTGGATTTTTGTATGATAAAACGTGATAAAGTAATAAAATATGTAACTAAATTATATGGTAAAAAATTAGTTGCACATATTGTTACATTTAGTACAATGACCGCAAAATCAGTAATAAGAGATGTAACTAGAGTTAAAGGTAAACCTTATTGGCTAGGTGAGAAATTATCAAAATTAATACCTTTTGATTCAAGTATAACATTAAATAAAGCTTTTGAAAACTCATTAGAATTAAGAAATTTAATTAAAAATAATGAAGAAGCTAATGAAATATGGGAAATGTCTTTAGCGTTAGAAGGTATAATTAAAGGAATAGGTAAACACGCAGGTGGTATAATAATTGCACCAAAGTTTTTAGGAAATTATTCTCCACTATTGAGTGATGATAAAGGAAAAAATATAATACAATTTGATAAAAATGATATTAAATATTTAGGTTTTATTAAATTTGATTTTTTAGGATTGAGGACCTTAACTGTTATAAATTATACTTTAATTTTAATTAATAAATCAATTAATAAAAAAATTAATATAAATAATATTCCATTAAATGATTTAAACTCTTTTAAATTATTAAAAAAAGCTGAAACGACTTCTATTTTTCAATTAGAATCACAAGGTATGAAAGTATTAATAAAAAAAATTAAACCAAATAATATTAATGATATAATTTCATTAATAGCGTTATTTAGACCAGGCCCTTTAAATTCAGGGATGGTAGATGAATTTATAAAAAGAAAAATTGGAAAAAAAATAAAGTTTTCTTATTATAAGATAATAGAACCTATATTAAAATCAACTTATGGAATAATTTTATATCAAGAACAAGTAATGAAAATTACTAATTTATTAACTGGGTTTAGTCTTGGAAAATCAGATTTATTTCGTCGTGCCATAGAAAAAAATAAAAATATAAAAAAACATCGTATAAATTTTATAAAGAATTGTATTAAGAATAATATAAAAAAATATATTGCAATAAAAATTTTTGAAATTATAAAGAAATTTGCAGGGTATGGATTTAATAAATCACATTCAACTGCTTATGGATTAATTTCTTACAAAACAATTTGGTTAAAAAGTAATTATCCTAGTCAATATATGGCATCAGTATTATCTAGTGAAATGTATAAGATTGAGAAATTAATACCAATTATCTTAGAATGTAAAAGAATGAAATTAAATATTTTACCGCCTAATATAAATATTAGTAATTATAAATTTAGTGTTGATAAGAAAAATAATATTATTTATGGGTTAGGTGCTATTAAAGGTATAGGTAAAGAATTTATTAAAGAAATTCTTATTAAGAGAAAAAAAAATGGTATTTTTTATGATTTATTTGATTTTTGTAAACGTATAAATATAAAATATTTAAATAAACGTAATTTATCTGCTTTAATACTTTCTGGGAGTTTAGATAAAATAGGGCCATCTAGAGAAATTCTTTTCGATACTATTAAGACAGCTATAAAAATTGCTTATCAAAAAAAAAATAATATAAGAATGGGTATGAATGATTTATTTAATAATATAGAATATAAAAAATATGAATATACCAAACCTTTTAAAATTTTAGAAAAATTACAAGGAGAAAAAAATACTTTAGGAATATATATATCATTTATAAATTCTTAAAAAGATGAATTTTTCACAATATTATTTATATACAATAATAAAAACTTTAAATATAAAAAAAATATGGATTGCTTTATCTGGTGGAATAGATAGTATATGTTTATTAGATATTACATATAAATCAGTAAATAAATTAAAAAAAAATAATTTAATTCCTAAAATATATGCTCTTCATATAAATCATTACATGAATAAATATTCTGAAAAATGTGAAAAATTTTGTATTAAATCTTGTGAGTTGTTTAATATCCCATTAATAATAAAAAGACAAAAAAAATATATTAAGAATATAGAATTATCAGCACGTACTTTTAGATATTTTTGGTTTACTTATTATTTAAATAAATATGATGTTATTTTTATAGCACATAATAATGATGATCAAATAGAAAATTTTATGTTAAAAACAATAAAAGGATCTGGAATTAATGGATTATCAAGTATTCCATATAAACGCAAATTGGGTGATGGTTTTCTAATTAGACCATTTTTAAATATATCACGTATAAATATTAAAAAGTATATAAAAAAATATAAAATTAATTGGTTTGAAGACAAAACAAATTTTAATATCAAGTTTGAGCGGAATTATTTAAGACATAATATAATACCTGAATTTAAAAAGAGATGGCCATATTTTAATATTACATTAACGAAATGTATTGAAAAGGTTAAAGAATCTAAAAAATTATTAAATGAATTTTCAAAAGAAATATTTAATTTTATTGGTTGTAATTCAAAAAAAATATATATAAAAAAATTAATAAAACTTTCTTATTGTAAAATAAGATATTTAATAATTTTTTGTTTAAAAAATCTAGGTTATATAAATCCATCAAAAAAAAAAATAAATGAATTAATAAATCAAATATTAAATGCAAAATATTATTCTTCAATATTAATAAAATTTAATAAAATTGAAGTTAGATTTTGGAAAGGATTTTTATATTTTATATATTATTCATATTATAAATATAAACCTGAAAATATATTTTATAGTTGGAATTTATATTGTATTAAGAAATTTGATAAATTAAATATTAAAATTTTTAATTTAAAAGGAGGAGAAAAAATAAAACATTATGGTAAAATAAAAAGGATAAAAAATTTATTACAAAAATTATCAATTCCACCTTGGGAACGTAATAAATTTATTATTGTTTATTATAAAGATAAAATAGTTGCTGCGTTAAATAAGAATTTTTCTTTAGTTACTGACAAGTGGATTGCTAAAATTAAAATAAAATATCCTTTTTAATATGATAATATTAATTATTTTTTTTATAAAAATATAAAATGAATTTAACTGAACTTAAAAAAAAAAATGTACATGAATTATTAGAATTAGCTATATCTATGAATATAGAAAATCTAATACGTTATAGAAAACAAGATATTATATTTGCTATTCTTAAAAAACATGCAGAAGGAGGAGAAGATATTTATGGAGAAGGAGTTTTAGAAATATTACAAGAAGGTTTTGGTTTTTTAAGAAGTTCTGATAGTTCTTATCAATCAGGTCCAGACGATATATATGTTTCTCCTTCACAAATTAGACGGTTTAATCTACGTAAAGGTGATAGTATATCTGGGAAAATACGTCCTCCCAAAGATGGTGAAAGATATTTTGCTTTATTAAAAGTAAATAAAATTAATTTTGATAGAATAGAAACAGTTAAAAAAAAAATTTTATTTGAAAATTTAACTCCATTATTTCCAAATTATAGATTACTTATGGAAATTGGTAATGGTTCTACTGAAGATTTAACTTCTAGAATCTTAGATTTAGTTGCTCCAATCGGCAAAGGTCAACGGGGCTTAATTGTTTCTCCTCCAAAAGCTGGGAAGACCATGATGATGCAAAATATAGCTAATGCAATAGTAAGAAATAGCCCTGAATGCTATTTAATTGTTTTACTAATTGATGAACGTCCTGAAGAAGTAACAGAAATGTCTAGAACTGTAAGAGGAGAAGTTATAGCATCTACTTTTGATGAGCCACCTACTAGACATGTTCAGTTAGCTGAAATGGTTATAGAAAAAGCTAAAAGATTAGTTGAACATAAAAAAGATGTAGTTATTATGTTAGATTCTCTTACACGTTTAGCAAGAGCTTATAATACAGTAGTGCCATCTTCTGGTAAAGTCTTAACTGGTGGAGTAGATTCAAATGCTCTTGAAAAACCTAAACGATTTTTTGGTGTTGCACGTAATATAGAAGAAGGTGGTAGTTTAACTATTTTAGCATCTGCTTTAATAGATACTGGGTCAAAAATGGATGATATAATTTTTGAAGAATTTAAAGGTACAGGTAATATGGAAGCACATTTAGATCGGAAATTAGCAGAAAAAAGAGTTTTTCCTGCAATAAATATTAGAAGGTCTGGAACGCGTAGAGAAGATTTATTATGTAGTGAAGAAGAAATACAAAGAATGTGGATTTTACGGAAATTATTGCATACAATGGAAGATGTAGCAGCAACTGAATTATTAATAGATAGATTAAAAAATACTAAAAATAATATAGAATTTTTTGAATCAATGAAACGTTAAGACATTTATTAAGGAAGTTAGTTATGACCTTTAGTTCATATTATTCAAGTTATTACAAAAACTTAAACGAATTTGATAAGATTAAGTGTTATAAAAAACTACCCAGTATATTAGAAATACGTAAAGCTCTTTCTATAAATACTGTAATTATGAAGATTATAAAATTACAAAGAAAAGCAATAAAAGAAATAATAAATGGTAAAGATAAAAGATTCTTAGTGATAGTAGGTCCGTGTTCAATACATGAGACAAAATCAGCATTGGAATATGCTAATAAATTAAAAGTTTTATCTAAGGAATTAGAAGATCAATTATTTATTGTAATGCGAACCTATGTAGAAAAACCTAGAACAAATATTGGGTGGAAAGGATTATTATATGATCCATCTTTAGATGGTAGTAATGATATTAATTATGGAATTTATATTTCTAGAAAAATTATGTATGATATAATAAATTTAGGATTACCTATTTCTAATGAAATATTAAATCCTATTACCGTTGGATTTTTTGAAGATCTGATTAGTTGGGGGGCGATTGGAGCTAGAACTACAGAATCTCAAATTCATAGAGAAGTTGTTAGTGGTTTATCTTTTCCTATTGGTTTTAAAAATGGAACAGATGGAAATATATCTCAAGCTATTGATGCAATAAAAACAGCAGAGAATAAACATTTTCATATTGGGATTGATCAAAAAGGAAGAATTTCTACTATAAAAACAAAAGGTAATATAAATACACATTTAATACTTAGAGGGGGAATTAATGGACCTAATTATTATAAAAATAATGTGATTTTATATTGCCAAGCAATGAAACGGCAAGGTATTAAAGATAAAATTATGGTAGATTGTAGTCATTCTAATAGTGGAAAAAAACCTGAAAATCAACAAGATGTATTAGAAAATATATTAGAACAGAGAATAGATGGTAATAAATCTTTAATTGGAGTTATGTTAGAAAGTAATATAAATAGTGGGACACAAAAAATAAGCAAAAATCTTAAATATGGAGTATCAATAACTGATGGCTGTTTAAGTTGGGTAGAAACAGAAAAACTACTTCGAAAGACTGCAATAAAAATGCGCCAAAATATAAAAAAATTATAAAAGGTTATTTATTTTTTAAAAATGATAAAAACACATATTTTAGGATATCCACGTATAGGCACAAATAGAGAATTAAAAATAGCATTAGAATCATATTGGAAAAACGAGATTGATTTAAAAACATTAGAAAAAATTGGAAAAAAAATTAGAGTTAAAAATTGGATTACACAATATAAAGCAGGATTATCTTATGTAACTGTAGGAGATTTTTCTTATTATGATCATGTTTTAAATCTTACTGCAATGATAGGCTCAATTCCTAAACGATTTAATCATCTTGAAAAGAGTTTGGTTGATATAAATACATATTTTCATATGGCTAGAGGATGTACAAGAAAAGGAAATCCTATTTATGCATGTGAAATGACAAAATTTTTTGATACAAACTATCATTATATTGTACCTGAATTAGAAATAAATAAAGATTTTTATTTATCCAATAATAATCTTTTTAATGAAGTTAAAGAATGTCAAAATTTAGGTTTGAAACCCAAAGTAGTATTAATTGGTCCTCTAACTTATTTGTGGCTAGCAAAATCATCTATTAATAAACTTAATTTTTTGCCATCTTTAATTAATGTGTATTCTAAAATATTAAAAAAATTAGAAAAACAAAACGTTGAATGGGTACAATTAGACGAACCAATATTAGTATTAGAAATACCAAAAATATGGAAAGATTCTTTTGAAAGAGCTTATAAAAATTTATCAAAAAAAATAAAAAAATTAAAAATAATGATAGCTTCTTATTTTGGAGGACTAGGTAAGAATTTAGATATGGTTTTATCATTACCTATAAAAAATATACATATTGATGTTGTTAGAGCACCTCAAGAATTAAATTTAATTGTAGAAAAATTTCCTAATGATAAGATTTTATCTATTGGAATTATAGATGGTAGAAATATTTGGAAAGCAAATTTAAAAAAGATTTTAAAAAAATTAAAAAAAATTAATATTGTTCTTAAAAATAGAATATGGATTTCATCAAGTTGTTCTTTATTACATATACCAATAGATCTTAATAAAGAAAAGAATATAAATAAAAAAATTTTAAATTGGTTATCTTTTGCAAAACAAAAAATAGATGAAATAGTTATTTTATCTAAATGTATAAATAATGATTTAAAAAATGAAAAATATATTAAAGATTATACAAAAGCAATAGAATCAAGAAAAAAGTGTTATATGGTAAATTCTAAATCTGTAAAAGAACGTATAAAAAAAATAAAAAAGAATTATTTAATTCGTAATAAGTCATATTTACAACGGAAATTTTTACAAAATAAAAAACTTAACTTACCTTTATTACCAACTACTACAATAGGTTCATTTCCTCAAACAAAGATAATAAGACTTGCTAGAAAAAAATTTAAAATAGGTAAAATAAGTATTGAAACTTATGAACAAATAATGCGGTATCAAATCTTGTTTATTATAGCTAAACAAAAAAGTTATGGGATCGATATGTTGGTACATGGTGAACCAGAAAGAAATGATATGGTAGAGTATTTTGGTGAAAACCTAAAAGGATTTCTATTTACTAATAATGGGTGGGTCCAAAGTTATGGCTCACGTTGTGTTAAACCTCCAATAATTTTTGGAGATGTAGAACGTAAAAATCAAATTACTGTAAGATGGATTAAATATGCACAATCAATAAGTTTAAAACCTGTTAAAGGTATGTTAACAGGTCCAGTTACAATATTACAATGGTCTTTTGTAAGAGATGATCAACCTAAAGAAATAACATGTAAACAAATAGCGTTAGCTTTACGTGATGAAGTTAAAGATTTAGAAAAATTAGGTATTAAAGCTATTCAGATAGATGAACCAGCTTTGCGTGAAGGTTTACCTTTAAATAAAAAATATTATAAATATTATTTAAATTGGGCTATTTCATGTTTTAAAATTTCATCCTCTGTAGTAAAAGATGAAACACAAATTCATACCCATATGTGTTATTCACAATTTAATGATATTATCGCTTTTATCTCTGAAATGGATGCAGATGTAATAACTATAGAAACAGCTAGATCAAATATGACCTTATTAAATGCTTTTAAATTTTTTGAATATCCAAATGACATTGGCCCAGGAATATATGATATACATACTAGAAATGTACCAAGTATTGAAGATATGATTTTTTTAATAAAAAAAGCAGCAAAAAGTATTCCTATCGATAGAATATGGGTAAATCCTGATTGTGGTTTAAAAACTCGAAAATGGAAAGAAGTAGATTATTCATTAAATAATATGGTAAAAGCAGCTTATGAATTAAGAAAAATTTTTAATTAATCTATTGCAGCTTATCTATTATTTTTTTCTTCAATACCAGAAATCCCTATACGGGAAGATAATTCTTCTAAAATTTCTGTGTGTAAGATATCTAAATAAGAAATACAAATTAAAGTATGAAACCATAAATCAGCTGTTTCTTTTATTATTTCATAACGTAAAAAATTATCTTTATAATTTTTTTCTTTAAATTTTTTAGTAACTATAATTAATTCATTGGTTTCTTCTTTAATTTTCTTTAAAATTTTTTTTATACCTTTATTATATAATGAAGATACATAAGATTTTTTAGGATCTGACTTTTTTCGGGCTGTTAAGATTAAAAATAATTTATTTAAAATTTTATCCATATAATTTTTTTATCAAAGTATATATTTTGTTAAATCTTCTTTAGGTGCTAAAGAAGCCATATTCTTATTTACATATTCTTTATTTACTATTATTTTTTTTTCTATTTCATTACCTTTATACATAGGTACTTCTAATAACATTTCCATAACAGTATGTAATCTACGGGCACCTATATTTTCTGTACATTCATTAAATTCATAAGCTAGTTCAGCAATACGTTTAATCCCTTCTTTAGTAAATTCTATTTCAATCCCTTCAGTGCTAAGTAATGCTTGATATTGTCGTGTCAAAGCAGAAGATGGTTCTGTAAGTATTCTTTCAAAATCTTTTGGGGTCAAAGCTGATAATTCAACATGAATTGGTAATCTACCTTGTAATTCAGGAATTAAATCAGATGGTTTTGATAAATGAAATGCACCAGAAGCTATAAAAAGTATATGATCTGTTTTTATCATCCCATATCTTGTTGATACTGATGAGCCTTCGATTAATGGTAATAAATCTCTTTGAACGCCTTCTCGAGATACTTCAGTTCCACTCTTATCTCCACTTCTCCTAACAATTTTATCAATTTCGTCTATAAAGACTATACCATTTTGTTCTACTGCTTCAATTGCACTTTTTTTTATGGTCTCATCACTTATTAATTTTGCTGATTCTTCTTCCATTAATAATTTTCTTGCTTCTACAATAGTAATTTTTCGGTTTTCACGATTTTGTTTATTTATATTAGAAAATATACTTTGTAACTGATTAGCCATTTCTTCCATACCAGGTGGAGTCATAATATCAATCCCTGATACTTTTTGAGTTATCTTAATATCTATTTCTTTATTTTCTAATTCCCCATTACGTAATTTATTTATAATAATTTTACGATTTTCAATATTATCATTTTCTTTATTTTTATTTGATGCTAAGATTGCATCTATTATTCTTTCTTCTACTGCATATTTTGCTTTATTTATTATTTGTTTATTAGCTTTTTCTCTTACTAATTTTATAGCAATTTCTATTAAATCACGTATTATAGATTCCACATCACGACCAACATAACCAACTTCAGTAAATTTTGTAGCTTCAACTTTAATAAAAGGTGCATTAGCTAATTTGGCTAATCTTCTTGCAATCTCTGTTTTTCCTACACCTGTTGGCCCAATCATTAAAATATTTTTTGGCGTTATTTCAGCACGTAAATTATAATCTAATTGCATTCTTCTCCATCTATTTCTTAATGCAATAGCTACAGCTTTTTTTGCTTTTTCTTGTCCAATAATATATTTATTTAATTCTTCTACTATTTTTTTTGGAGTCATATAATTATACCAACCATTTTTATTTAATTTATTTATTCCAATAATTCTATAGTAATATTTTTATTTGTAAAAACACATATTTCAGCTGCTATCTTAATACTTTTTTTTACTATATCAAAAGCTGAGATAGTAGTATTTTCTAACAGAGCCCTAGCCACAGCATTAGCGTAATTTCCACCTGATCCAATAGTAATTATGCCATTTTCAGGTTCTAAAATATCTCCAATTCCAGTAATAATTAAAGATATATTTTTATCAGCTACTGCTAACATAGCTTCTAATCTACGTAAAACTCTATCATTTCTCCATTCTTTTGCTAATTCAACTGAAGCTTTAATTAAATTACCTTGATATTTTTCAAGTTGTGCTTCAAATAATTCAAATAATGTAAAAGCATCAGCTGTCCCTCCAGCAAAACCAGATAATACTTGACCTTTATATACTTTACGGACTTTAGAAGCATTACTTTTAATTACTGTATTACCAAGTGTAACTTGCCCATCTCCAGCTATTGCAACTTTATTATTTCTTCTTACTGATACT
This sequence comes from Candidatus Portiera aleyrodidarum, assembly GCF_000953295.1. GTDB lineage: Bacteria > Pseudomonadota > Gammaproteobacteria > Johnevansiales > Johnevansiaceae > Portiera > Portiera aleyrodidarum_A. The sequence continues at coordinate 35,244 of NZ_LN649255.1, forward strand.
ATTGTAGTCATTTATATAACTCTATTAATTTATTTTTTATAAAAATATTTTACTATTATTATAATATATATATAATATATTAATATAATTATTTTAATTAAAAAAAATTATGAAAAAAAATCTTCATCCTAAATATAAGAATGTTATGATAAAATGTGTTTGTGGAAAAATTTTTAATATAAAATCAACATTAAAAACAAATTTGATTATTGAAATTTGTTCAAATTGTCATCCTTATTACACTGGCAAACAAAAAAAAATAAATATAGGTAATAGAATTGAAAGATTTAATAAACAATTTGGTAAAAAATATATTATTTAATGTTATATAAGAATATTATTCTTATAGGTCCAATGTTATCAGGGAAAAGTACAATTGGGAAAAATTTATCTAAGATATTTAATTGTAATTTTTATGATATTGATAATGAAATTGAAAAAATTTGTGGTTGTAAAATTTATGAAATTTTTTTATTAGAAGGAGAAAAAAGTTTTCGTAAAAGAGAAAATAAAATAATAAAAGATTTTTATAAAAAAAATGGAGTAATAATTTCCACAGGGGGTGGAAGCATAATTAAATTTAAAAATAGAAAGTTATTAAAAAATAATAATATTCTTATATATTTATATACTTCAGTAAGTTATCAAATAAAACGTCTAGATAAGATATTTAATAATCGTCCGTTATTAAAATGTTATAATTATAAAAAAAAATTAAATAAAATATTTAAAATTCGTGAACCTATTTATCATTATATTGCTGATATAATTATAAACACTGAAAAAAAAATTGAATTAATTATTAAAGAAATAAAAAAAAGGATAAAATTTATTGAAAATAATTAAAATAAATATTTTAAATAGTAGTTATCCAATATTTATCGGTCCAGGTTTATTAAAAAAAGGTATATATTTCCCTTATATATTTGGTAAACAAATAATGATTGTAACTAATAAAATTTTATCATCATTATATTTAAACCTATTAAAAAAAAAATTACTTTTATATACTGTAAAAGTAATTATTTTACCTGATGGCGAAAAATACAAAAATATTTCATCAGTTAATAATATATGGGATTTACTTATAAAATATGGGTTTAATCGTAAGAGTACATTAATTTCATTGGGTGGGGGTGTAATAGGAGATATTTCTGGTTTTACTGCCTCTTGTTATCAAAGAGGTATTTCTATTATTCACATTCCTACAACCTTATTATCTCAAGTAGATTCTTCTATTGGTGGTAAAACTGGTGTGAATCACGAAAAAGTTAAAAATATGATTGGATCTTTTTATCAACCAAAAGCAGTAATTATAGACACAGATATAATTAATACATTAAATAATAGAGAAATATCTGCTGGTCTATCTGAAATTATCAAATATAGTTTAATATGTGATTATAATTTTTTTAAATGGATAGAAAAAAATATAAAAAAATTATTAAAACTAGATAAAAAAAAATTAAAATTTTCTATTTTAAAAAGTTGTATTATTAAATCTAATTTTTTTATAAAAGATGAAAAAGAAAAAAATATAAGAACTTTACTTAATTTAGGACACACATTTGGGCATTCGATAGAACAATATAAAGGATATGGTAAGTGGTTGCATGGCGAAGCCATTGCGGTTGGAATAATGATAGCAACAAAAATATCAATATATTTAGGTAAAATTAAAGAAAAAAATTTATATAGAATATCTAATTTATTATTAAAATCTAATCTTCCTATATATATTCCTCTAGATATGAAATCAAAAAATTTTATTAAATTAATAAAATTAGATAAAAAAAATTTATATGAAAAGATAAGATTAATATTATTAAATAATATAGGTAATGCTTATATAAAAAATAGTATAAATGAAAAAGTTTTATGTAAGATAATAGATTTTTTACCTAAAAAAAAATATATTAGTAGGTAGCGTCCATTATGCTTATCTCAACACCCCAAGCTTCTAAAGCCAAAAATAAATTATCAAATAAAAAAAATAGTTTATTTACCCCATTAACTTTTAAACCTTTTAGAATAATATGGTTTGCAGATTTAATAGCAAATTTAGGTACATGGGCTCAATCAGTCGCGTCGGTTTGGATATTAACTGAATATCATGCTAGCTCGAGAACGTTAGCAATGATACAAGTAGTTACAGCTTTACCTTTAGTATTGTTATCTATTATTTCTGGAGTTTGGGCAGATAATTACGATCGCCGTAAAATTATGTTAATGGGAATGGTTTTAGAATTTACTGGTGGTGCTTTAATAACTTCTTTCGCTTTTCTTGGTTATTTAACTTCTACAAAATTAATATTATCTATATTAGGAATGTCAATTGGGGCTTCTCTAGCAGTCCCAGCATGGCAAGCAGCAATAAATGAACAAGTTTCTAAAAATCAAGTTACAAATGCTGTAATTTTAAATAGTGTTAATTATAATTTTGCAAGAGCAGTAGGGCCAGTAATAGGTGGTTTGCTTATAAAGACATTTGGTACTGCATGGGTTTTTTTACTCAATTGTTTATGTTATTTAGGATTAATTTGGGCTGTCTGGAAATGGAAACAAATTTACCCTAAACGAATTTTACCACCTGAACATATCTATGAAGGTGTAATTTCAGCATTAAAATTTGCTAAATATTCTAAAGTTATGAGATTTGTTATGTTAAGATCTTTTGTTTTTGGTCTTTCAGCTAGTGCATTATGGGCTTTACTTCCTGTATTAGCTCATAATAATACTCATTTAGTAGCACATAAGACTAAAACAGCTTCAATATATGGATATATGTTAGGAGCATTAGGGACAGGAGCGATTATTGGGAGTGCAATAGTAAAGAAATACTGTAAAATAGTAGATACTAATAAAATGATTAGTTTTGCTTCTATATTATTAAGTATAGTAATGTTATTAATTGGAATTTTAAATATAAAATTGTTAATGTTTGGGGCTCTAATGGTAGGTGGCAGTTGTTGGATAACAGTATTAGCAAGTTATAATTCCTCTGTTCAAATGTTAGTACCAGATTGGGTAAAAGCTAGAGCTTTAGCACTTTATCAAACTACATTATATGCTGGTTTAGCAATTGGATCATTTTGTTGGGGACATCTAGCTGGGATTATAAATGTTAAAATTGGATTAGTAATAGCAGGTTTCTTATTATTAATATCTACTATTGCTTTATTAAATTTAAGATTACCAAAAGTAGATGAGAAAAATAAGAGTATAAGACATATAGAACCTAAATATAATAAAAAGAAATTAGAATTTTATAAATATAAAGAATCAATAATCTTATCTATTGAATATTGTATTCCTGTAAATAAAAAAAATGAATTTATTAATCTTATAATAAAATTAAGAAATGTTAGATTACGTAATGGTGCAAAATCTTGGTCATTATATCAGAATGTTGAAGATAAAGAAGTGTGGCAAGAAATATTTTTAATACGAAATTGGTTACAATATTTAAGAATGTTAAGTAGAATAACAATTGCAGATAAAATAATTATAGATAAAGTTAATAAAATGCATAGGGGGATAAAACCACCTAGAACATATCAAGGAATACAACAAATAAAACCAAAGAAATAAAATAATATATAAAATTTTATATATTATTCTTTGTTTTAGGTAATAAAAATAATAAAATTTTATTCCAGATACGTGAAAAAAAATTATTAGATGAATTTACAGATGGAAGTTTATTTACAACTGCTGCTTTTTCTGTACGTATAATAAATTTATTTTCTATATAATTATTTTTTTCTAAATTCTTACTATATTTTTCTCCATAAAGTTGATCTTCACGTAATCTTTCGACTGCAAAATGAGGAGTATCCATCTCAGGTTCTGGTATAATTATAATTTTTACATCTTGTCTTAATTCTAGATTAACTATAAGATTTCTTTTTTCATTTAATAAATAAGTAGCGACTTCGACTGGTAAAACAGCTCTAATTTTATAACTCTTATTTTTCATAGATTCTTCTTCTATTAAACGTAAAATAGAAAGAGATAAAGAACTTACATCCCGGATTGTGCCTTGGCCATTACATCTTGGGCATACTATACCACTAGTTTCACGTAAAGATGGCCTTATTCGTTGTCGAGACATTTCCAATAAACCAAATCTTGAAATACGACCTAATTGAAGACGAGCACGATCAAGTTTAAGAGATTCACGAAGTCGATTTTCGACTTCTCTTTGATTTTTAGTTAAAGACATATCAATAAAATCAATTACTAATAAACCACCAATATCACGGAATCTCAATTGTCTACCGATTTCATCAGCTGCTTCTAAATTTGTTTGCAAAGCTGTTTCTTCTATATCATATCCTCTAGTTGCTCGTGCTGAATTAATATCAATTGATACCAAAGCTTCTGTAGTATCAATAAAAATTGAACCACCGGATGGTAATTTAACTTCTCTTTGATAAGCAGTTGCAATTTGAGATTCAATTTTAAATCTAGTAAAAAGTGGTATTTCATCTTTATAAAGTTTAATTTTTTTTTGATAATTAGGCATAACCTGTTTAATAAAATTAAGTGCATCATTATAAATATCTTCACTATCTATTATTACCTCACCTATATCTTGTCTTAAATAATCACGCATTCCACGAATAATAACATTAGATTCTCTATATATTAAAAATGGAGCATATCGTTTATTTGCTTCTTCTGTAATGGCTTCCCAAATTTGAATTAAATAATTTAAATCACATTGTAAATCTTTACTTGAGCGAGCTATTCCCGCAGTTCGCACTATTATACCCATGTTATTAGGTATAAATAATTTATTTATAGCTTCTTTTAATCTAAATCTGTCATAACCTGTAATACGTCTAGAAATACCAACCGACCTATGATTATTAGGCATTAAAACTAAAAACCTACCTGCTAAACTAATATAAGTAGTTAATGCAGCACCTTTATTACTACGTTCTTCTTTATCAACTTGTACTATTATTTCCTGACCTTCTTTAAGTAAATTTCTAATATTATAATTACAATTACAATTATTTAATAAATATTCATTAGCAATTTCTTTTAGCGGTAAAAAACCATGTCTTTCTGCTCCAAAATCAACAAAAGCGGCTTCTAAACTTGGTTCAATTCTAACAATTTTAGCACGATATATATTAGATTTTTTTTGTTCTTTAGTACAAAATTCAATATCTAAATCATATAAAAATTGACCATCTACCAGTGCAACTCTTAATTCTTCTGGTTGGGTAGCATTAATAAGAATTCTTTTCATTTCTAAGTTTACTTATTATCCTATTTTTTGTTAATATGTTTTTATATAAAAATATAACAGTAAAGAAATATTTAAGCAATTAAACGATAAATAATGAAGAAATTAAAAAATTATAAAATAATAATTTTTAACCAATTAAATCAAAGATTAGATAATTATTTAATAAAAAATTTAAAAGGTATACCAAAAAATTTAATTTATCGCCTAATAAGAAAAGGAATTATAAAAATAAATAATAAAAAATTAAAAGCTAAAAATAAATTAAAAAGAGGTGATAAAATTAGAATTCCTATACTATATAGTAAAATAGTAAAAAAACAAATAAATATAAATGAAAAATTAAAAAATTTTTTAATTAATAAAATTATTTATGAATCTAATGATTGGTTAATAATTAATAAACCGTCTGGTTTTGCAGTTCATGGTGGTAATAATATTACTATTGGTTTAATTGAATTTTTAAAAAAAAATATAAAAAATATTAATTTTATTGAATTAATTCATAGGCTTGATAAAAATACTTCAGGATGTTTATTAATAGCTAAATCTAGAAAATTTTTAATTTATATTAATTCAGCTTTTAAAAAAAAATATATAGAAAAATGTTATTTAGCTTTAGTAGAAGGTAATTGGCCTATAAATTATATATATATATATGCTCCAATTAATAAATATAAAATTAATATAAATGGAGAATTTTATAATATAATTAATAAATTTGGTAAACATTCATATACTTTTTTTGAAATATGTAAAATTTTTAAAGGATTTACATTAATCAAAGTTTTTCCTATTACAGGTAGAATGCATCAAATACGCGTACATTCTGCCTTTTTAGGTCATCCTTTATTAGGAGATTCAAAATATGGAAGTCAAATTGGGAAAAAGTTTTTAAAACTAAAAAGACTGTTTTTACATTCTTATTATATTAAATTTCCAGAATTTAAAAGTGTAAAAATTATTCAACTCAAAACAAAAATTGATGAAGAACTTAAATTAGTATTAAATAGAGCAAAAAAATATATAATATAATATTATTTATAAAAAGGAAATTATAATGGCTGTTCAAAAAAATAAAAAAACTCGTTCAAAAAGAGGAAAGCGGCGTTCACATTCCGCATTATTATTACCTACTTTAAATAAAGAAAAAATAACTGGTACTATACATCGCCGACATTATATTTCATCAGATGGATATTATAGAGGTAAAAAAATATTTTAAATTAGAAATCAGGTATTTTTTATGTATAAGTTAGAAAAAAAAATTAAATTAATAGTATCAAAAAAATTAAATATAAATCCTAATATTATAAAAAAAAATTCTTTTTTTATTGAAGAATTAGGTGCAGATTCACTTGATATAATTGAATTAGTAATGGCTTTAGAAGAAGAATTTAATATTGAAATAACTGATGAAGAATCAAAAAATATAAAAAATATTAAAGATATTATTAATTACATAAAAAAATATAATGAATAAAAAAAATATATTTTTACCTTTACCTTGGCATAAAAATAAATTAAAAAAAATTTTATTTTTAATAAAAAAAAAAATTAGTCCACATGCTTTATTATTATTAGGGCAAAAAGGTATTGGAAAAAATAAGTTTGCTAAAATATTAATATCAATTATAGTGTGTTCTAATTTTAATAATAAATATAAAATAAGTAATTCTAGTTGTGGAAATTGTAATAAATGCTTAATGTGGATTAATGGATATCATCCTAATGTTAGAAAATATACAATTAAAATAAATATTGATTCAATAAGAATTCTTAATAAATTTATTGAAAAAACATCGCAATATGATAGTTATCGTATTATTTTTATTAAAAATGCAAATTATATGACAATTGAAGCAGCTAATGCGTTATTAAAAAATCTTGAAGAACCAGGGGAACGTATTTTATTTATATTAACTTCTAATTTTTTATTATTACCTACTATTAAAAGTAGATGTTGTAAAATTTTTTTTAAACCTATATATAAAAAAAAATTTTTAGTTTGGATAGCTTCACATATATATTATTCAGCAGAATCAAATATATTTTTAAATTTAACATGTAATAATCCTTTATTAGCTACTAATATAAATTATATTTTAAAATTAAGACAAATAATAAATATTATTTTTTTTAATTTAATTAATGGTTCAGAACCTCTTAATGAAATAAAAAAAATAAATATAAAATATATTAATTTAATTTTTGATTTTGGTATAATTTTTATTGAAGATATAATCAGGTTATTATCTGGTATTAAGAATATAAAAAATTATGATAATATATCATTATATATAATATTAATAAAAAAAAATATATTATTAAATAATTGGTTTAAGTTATTAAATATAACTTATAAAAAACGGAAAATATTTATTAACAATAAAAATATTAATAAGAAATTATTATTAGAAACATGGTTTATTAAAATAACTAATTTTTTATTTAATAAAGTTTATAAGGAATAGTTTTGAAGAAATTTAAATATTATATATTAATAATTTTATTTAGTATCATTACTATTAATATTTATGCTTCATCATCTTCTGAATATAAAGAAAATATTAATTTTCCAAATTTTACAAAAATTGTAAAAAATTCATCTACATCAGTAGTAAATATTTCTACAATAAAAAAATCATTATATTCTATAAATATTTTACCTGAAAAAAAAATACCTGAAATTTTTAAAAAATTTTTTGGGAATAGAAATATTGGATATATATCTAATAATAATGAAGTTTATTCTATAGGTACAGGATTTATAATTAGTGATGATGGATATATTTTAACAAATGCTCATGTAGTAAATAATTCTGATAAAATTATTGTAAAATTAAAAAATAAAACAGATAATAAAACAGATAATAAAACAGATTATATTGCTAGATTAATTGGAATAGATAATAAAACTGATATTGCTTTAATAAAAATTAAAGTACAATATTTACCCGTAATAAATCTAGGGAATTCTGATGAGATCCAAGTTGGAGAATGGGTTGCAGCTATTGGTTCACCTTTTGGTTTTGATCAAACTATTACTTCAGGAATAGTTAGCGCTCTAAATAGAACATTACCAAATGATATATATGTTCCTTTTATTCAAACAGATGTAGCGATAAATCCTGGAAATTCAGGTGGACCTTTACTTAATATACAAGGGAAAGTTATTGGTATAAATTCACAAATAATAACAAGAAGTGGGGGCTTTATGGGATTATCTTTTTCTATACCAATAAATATTGCAATGAAGATAGCAAATCAAATAAAAATTTATGGTAAAGTCCATAGAGGGTGGTTAGGAATAAAAATTAAACCTTTATTTGATAATGAAAATTTTAAAAATAATATATGTGGAATTTTAATATATAAAATATTATTTAATAATGAGAGTATTAAACCTGGTGATATTATAATTTCGGTTAATGGAAAAAAAATAAAAAGTTATAAAATATTAACTCAAATAGTTAATAATATTATTCCAGGACAAAAAATAATGTTAAAGATTTTAAGGAATGGTAAATATAAAAATATTAAAATTAAAGTTTGTGAAGTTACTAATTAAAAACTAATAGGAATTAATATGTTTTATAATTTTGATCATAGAAAATATTGTTATTTAGATATGTTTCCTAAAATAAAAAAAAGAAATTGGACTAATAAAAAAATAAATAAAGCACCAATTTGGGTTAGTGAGGATTTAAGAGATGGTAATCAGTCTATAATAGAACCAATGAATGTTGAACAAAAAAAAAACTTATGGACATTATTAATTAATATTGGAATAAAAGAAATCATGGTAGGATTTCCTTCTGCTTGCAAAGCTGATTTTGATTTTGTAAGATGGCTAATTAGAAATAAACAAATTCCAGAAGATGTTACAATTGCTGTTTTAGTACAAGCAAGAAAACATTTAATTAAACGTACTTTTGAGTCACTTATTGGAATAAATAAAGCTATTATTCATTTTTATAATTCAACTTCTCCTATACAAAGAGATCGTGTGTTTAAAACAAATAAAGAAGGTATTATCTCAATAGCAGCAGAAGGAGCAAATTATATTTTAGAAGAAACTAAAAAATATCCAGAAGTATCTTGGATACTAGAATATACACCAGAAAGTTTTTCTAGTACGGAAATTGATTTTTCTTTAAATATATGTGAAGTAGTACTTGAAATTTGGGGTCAAAATATAAAGACTTTAAATAAAGTTATATTAAATTTACCAACTACTGTAGATATTGCAGGACCACACGTTTATGCAGATCAAATAGAATTTTTTTGTAAAAATATAAGTAAAAGAGATAAAGTTATAATATCAATTCATACACATAATGACAGAGGATCAGCTGTTTCTGCAGCTGAATTAGCCATTTTAGCAGGAGCTGAACGTGTAGAAGGTACTTTATTAGGTAATGGGGAACGGACAGGAAATATGGATTTAATTACATTTGCTATGAATTTATATAGTCAAGGAGTAGATCCTAAAATTGATTTATCATGTCCAGAAGATCTAATAAAAATTGTTGCTTCATGTACCAAAATACCTATTCATCCGCGTCATCCTTGGATAGGTGAATTAGTATATACAGCATTTTCTGGGAGTCACCAAGATGCTATACGTAAATCTTTAAAAAAACAAAAAACAAATGAAATATGGAAAGTAGCTTATTTACCTATTGATCCACAAGATCTTGGACGTAATTATAAATCTGTAGTTAGGCTTAATAGTCAATCAGGGAAAAGTGGAATGGCTTTTTTACTTGAAAGAGATTATAAAATTAAATTACCACGTTGGATGATGATTGAGTTAGCACCTTTAGTACAAAAAGAAAGTGATAAAAATATGTTAGAATTATCTAGTTCTGATGTATACCAGATATTAAAAAATAACTTTTTTTTAGAAAACCCATTTAATTTATTTAAATATATTTTTAATATAACTAAAACTAGTTTTAAAATATATATTAATAATATTAATAAAATTATTTATTTAAAAAATAAAAATATAAAAGATAAAAATATTATTTTAAAGTTTCTAACTAATTGGAATCTTCATTCCATGAAATTAAGAAAAATTTATATACAAAAAATTAATAATTATTATATCGCTTTTATAAATATAATTATTAATGAAAAACAATTAAGTGGTATAGCGATAGATATAGATAAATTTTCAGTTTTTTTAAAATCAATTTTATCAGCTATAAATAAATATTATTTATTAGCCCGTAGTTATTTTCTATCGGGCTAATAAAAAAACTTTATTAGCCCGTAGTATCCTGTATAAAAAACTTTAACTAATTACTTTTATAGAAGCAGCTTGAAGTCCTTTTTTTCCTTGAGTAACTTCAAATGATACTTTTTGACCATCTTGAAGTGATTTAAAACCATCTGCTTGTATTTCAGAAAAATGAGCAAATAAATCGCCACCTCCATCATCTGGAGATATAAAACCATAGCCTTTAGTATCGTTAAACCACTTGACAGTACCAGTTGCCATTTATATTTCCTTACATACCTAAAATATTAAAGATATAGCTCAAGCTGCTATTATTTAGAATTTAATTCCGATCTAAAGTTGCAAACTAAAGCTGTTAATAATTAATAATTATAAGAATTATATTATATATAAGTCAATAGTATTAAAAGATATTATTTGATAATGTTTATTATTTTATTTGTGATAAAATATATTTTATTAAAGCAAAAAAAATTTAAATAAGGTAAATATTTATGTCAGGTAATACCTTTGGAAAGTTATTTACAGTAACGACATTTGGGGAAAGTCATGGACCTGCATTGGGAGCCATTATAGATGGATGCCCCCCAGGTATAGAAATAAGTGAAGATTATATTCAAAAAAATTTAAATATTAGAAAACCAGGAGTTTCTAAATATACAACTAAACGACGGGAACCAGATAAAGTTAAAATATTATCAGGTGTTTTTAAAGGAATTACTACAGGCACACCAATTGGATTATTAATAGAAAATATTGATCAACGTTCTAAAGATTATAAGAAAATAAAAAACAAATTTCGTCCTTCTCACGCAGATTATACATACCAGAAAAAATATGGTATTAGAGATTATAGAGGGGGGGGCAGATCTAGTGCCAGAGAGACTGTAATGCGGGTTGCGTCAGGTGCTATCGCAAAAAAATATCTTAGGAAATTTAATATTTTTATACGTGGTTATATGAGTCAAATAGGAAAACTTAAATTACCTTTTGTTAGTTGGGATGTAGTATATAAAAATCCTTTTTTTTGCGCAGATCCAAATAAAATAATTTATTTAGAAAAATATATGCAAACTTTACAACGTGATAAAGATTCTATTGGGGCTAAAATTACAATAATTGCTGAGGGTGTACCAATCGGGCTGGGTGAACCAATTTTTGATAAATTAGATGCAGATTTATCTCATGCATTGATGAGCATTAACGCAGTAAAAGGTATAGAAATAGGTTCAGGTTTTTTATCAGTAAATCAAAGGGGTAGTGAACATAGAGATGAAATTAAAGAGAAAAAATTTATTTCTAATAATTCAGGAGGTATATTAGGAGGAATTTCTAACGGGCAAACTTTGATTATAAATTTATGTCTGAAACCAACTTCGAGTATAACTATACCAGGAAAGACTATTGATATTTATGGAAATGCAATTGAATTAATAACTGAAGGTAGGCATGATCCTTGTGTAGGTATTAGAGCAATCCCTATTGCAGAATCAATGGTTGCATTAACTTTAATTGATCATTTTTTAAGAAATCGTGCTCAAAATTTTGATGTAAAAGTTAAAAATATAATAGGAGTAAAATAATGACAGGCCAGACGCTTTATGATAAAATTTGGTATTCGCATCTAATAAAAGGACGTGAAGATGGAACATCATTAATTTATATAGATCGTCATTTACTACATGAAGTTACATCTCCTCAAGCTTTTGAAGGTTTACGTTTAACTAATAGAAAAATTTGGAGAGTTGGGACAAATCTAGCTACTGTAGATCATAATGTCCCGACTAAATCTGAAGAACGTATTAATGGTATAAATGATGAGCTGTCAAGTATACAAGTGCAAATGTTAAAAAAAAATTGTAAAGCATTTTCAATAAAAAAATTTTTTAATATAAAAGATGTAAAACAAGGTATTGTACATGTTATAGGGCCTGAAAACGGTGCAACTTTACCTGGAATGACTGTTGTTTGTGGAGATTCTCATACATCAACTCATGGGGCTTTTTCAGCTTTGTCTTATGGAATTGGTACTTCTGAAGTTGAACATGTTTTAGCAACACAATGTTTATTACAACGAAAATTAAAAAATATGAAAATTTGTATTGAAGGTTATTTATCAAACAAAGTTACTGCTAAAGATTTAATCTTATCAATTATAAATATTATTGGTACAGATGGAGGTTCCGGATATGCTATTGAATTTACAGGTAGTACTATAAAATCATTATCTATGGAAGGTAGAATGACCATATGTAATATGGCAATTGAAGCAGGAGCAAAAGTAGGTTTAATAGCAGTAGATCAAACTACAATTAATTATCTACATGGGCGAACTTTAGCACCTAATAGATATTGGCAAGATGCAAAAAAAAAATGGAAAAATTTATTTTCTGATTGTGATGCTATATTTGATAAAGATCTAAAAATAGATGCAAAAAATATTGAGCCGCAAGTTAGTTGGGGGACACAACCTGATATGGTTGTTGGTGTAAATGGTAAAATACCTAATCCTAAAGATGAATATAATAAACATGATCGCAATAATATAGAATTAGCTATAAAATATATGGGGTTAAAACCAGAACAAAAAATAGTAGATATTAAACTTGATCGGATTTTTATAGGATCTTGTACTAATTCTCGTATTGAAGATTTACGAATTGCCGCTAAAATAATTAAAAATCAACATATTGCTGCTAATATTAAACAAGCGATGGTAGTGCCTGGATCTGGATTAGTAAAAATTCAAGCTGAATTAGAAGGATTAGATGAATTATTTATTTCTGCAGGTTTTGAATGGCGTGAACCGGGTTGTTCAATGTGTTTAGCTATGAATTCTGATAAACTTGATTTTGGTGAAAGATGCGCATCTACTTCTAATAGAAATTTTGAAAGTCGCCAGGGCTTTGGTGGGAGAACTCATTTAGTAAGTCCAGCAATGGCAGCAGCAGCCGCTATTGCTGGCCATTTTATCGATGTACGTTATATCTAGGAAAGAAAAAATGGAAAAATTTATTAATCACAAAGGTTTAGTTGTACCTTTTAATAGATCTAATATAGATACTGATTTAATTATTCCTAAACAATTTTTAAAATCAATTAAACGTAGTGGGTTTGGTATTAATTTATTTGATGGGTTACGTTATATTGATGAAGGTTATACAGGAAAAAAAATCCGTTTAATAAATAAAGATTTTGTATTAAATAAATATAGATATAAAGGAGCTAGTATATTATTAGCGCGTAAGAATTTTGGATGTGGAAGTTCTAGAGAACATGCAGTTTGGGCTCTTAAAGAATCTGGTTTTAAAGTAATTATAGCACAAAGTTTTGCAGAAATATTTTATAATAATGCTTTAAAAAATGGTATTCTTCTTATAAATTTAAAAAATTTTTTTATTGAGGAAATTTTTTTATCTATATACAACCAGAAAGGTTATATGTTAAATATAAATTTGACAAAACAAATAATATATAAACAAAGTGGAAAAAAGATTAATTTCTCAATAGATCCTTTTAGTAAATATTGCTTAGAAAATGGTTTAGATGATATAGGTATTACTTTAAAAGAAATTAATGCTATCAAACTGTTTGAAAAAAGTCATAAAAAAAATAATCCTTGGTTATAAATAAAAAAAGATAAAATAATATGAAAAATGAAATTTTAATATTACCAGGTGATGGAATTGGACCTGAAGTAATAAATGAAGCTGTTAAAGTTATTAAACTTTTGCAAAAAAATAAATTAATTAATTCAGTTATTCGTTATGCTAAAATTGGAGGTTCTGCAATAGAGACATTAGGTTTACCACTTCCAAATGAAACATTAAACGCGGCAAAATCAGCTCGTGCAATTATACTAGGTGCTGTAGGTGGTTATCAGTGGGATAAGATAAAAGAATTTAATAAACGTCCTGAATATGGATTATTAAAATTACGTAAATCATTAAATTTTTTTGCTAATTTAAGAAATACTATTTTTTATTCACAAATTTTATCATCAAATCTTAAATCAGAAATCTTATCAAATGTTAATATTATGATTGTACGAGAATTAAGTCAGGGGATTTATTTTGGGAAGCCGAGAGGTATTTATTATAATGAATATGGTTTACGTTATGGATATAATACCTCTTGTTATGATGAAAAAGCAATACGTAGAATTGGTATAATAGCTTTTGAACTTGCGAAAAAACGGAAAAAAAAACTTTGCTCTGTGGATAAAGCTAACGTTATAGAAGTTACAATGTTATGGAGAGAAATAATTACTGAATTATCTAATGAATATCCTGATGTTAAATTATCTCATTTATATATTGATAACGCGGCATTGCAGCTTATATTATCACCAAAGCAATTTGATGTGATAGTTACTGGAAATATGTTTGGCGATATTTTATCTGATGAAGCAGCTAATTTGACAGGATCAATAGGTATGTTACCTTCAGCTTCTATAAATTCTATAGGACAATGTTTATTTGAACCATGTCATGGAAGTGCGCCAGATATTGCTAATAAAGGAATTGCTAACCCTATTGCTACAATTTTATCAGTTTCCATGATGTTACATTATTCTTTACAAAAACCTTTATTATCTAAATATTTAAATTTAGCTATAAATAATGTTTTAAATAAAGGTATTCGTACTGCAGATATAAATTCGACTGGGAAAAATTTAGTATCTACAAAAATAATGGGGGATGTAATAATTGAAGAATTTAAAAAAATAATTAAAATATAAACAAAATAATTAGGAAAATTTATGCTTAAAATTGGTTTTGTTGGTTGGAGAGGGATGGTTGGTTCAGTTTTAATTCAACGTATGATTGAAGAAAATGATTTTAATTATATTGAACCTATTTTTTTTTCTACTACTAAATTTGGGCAAATTTGTCCTATTTTTGGTACAAATATACAAGATGCTTATGATATAAATAAACTTAAAAAATTAAATGTAATTATTACTTGCCAAGGAGGAGATTATACAGATAGGGTTTATAATAGTTTACGTGCTTCAGGCTGGAAAGGTTATTGGGTTGATTCATCAAGTAAACTTAGAATGGATAGGAATTCAATTATTGTATTAGATCCTATAAATATTAATGTTATAGAACAAAGCTTGTATTTCGGTATAAAAAATTTTATTGGGGGTAACTGTACAGTAAGTTTAATGTTGTTAAGTTTAGGTGGTTTATTTAAACATAATCTTATAGAATGGATTAATTCTATGACATATCAAGCAGCTTCCGGAGCAGGATCTAAGCACATGATTGAGTTGTTAAATCAAATGCGTATACTTGGTAATATAGTTAATAATAAAAATCATGCAAAATCTATTTTAGAAATTGATTCTAAAATAACTAAGTATATGAGTAAACTACCTATAAAAAATTTTGGTGCTCCTCTAGCTGGAAGTTTAATTCCTTGGATAGATAAAAAAATAGATAATGGACAAACTAAAGAAGAATGGAAAGGAAATGTAGAAACTAATAAAATTTTAGGTTTTTATCCTAATACTATCAAAATAGACGGGATATGTGTAAGAATAGGTGCTATGCGTTGTCACTCTCAGGCATTTATTATAAAGTTGAAAAAAGATATCCCTATAAATGAAATAGAATCAATACTTAAAGAGCATAATCCTTGGGTGAAAGTTATAAAAAATGATATAAATTATAGTTTAAAAAAATTAACACCTGCCGCTGTAACAGGGACGATGTCCATACCAATTGGTAGAATACGTAAGTTATCTATGGGAAAAAAATATATAAGTGCATTCACTGTTGGAGATCAATTATTATGGGGAGCTGCAGAACCTATTAGAAGAATGCTTAAAATATTAGTTATGTCATAATTATCTTTATGAATTTTTTTAACAAATTAAATGAAAATTATTTTATTTCTGGACGTATAGCGCTAGGGATTGAATACATTGGTAGTGAATATTTTGGCTGGCAAAGGCTTAAACAATATAATACTATACAACAAACTATAGAAGAAGCTTTAAAAATATTTACAGGACAAAAAATTACTTTAAAAGCTAGTTCCCGTACAGATTCAGGGGTTCATGCAACACGGCAAATTGCACATTTTGATTCACATATTTGTCGGAGTCAAAAATCATGGGTAATGGGTATTAATTATTATTTACCTATTGATATTAGGATTCGTTGGGCTGTTAAAGTATCAGAGACTTTTAATTCTCGTAAAGCAATAGCTAGAAGATATAGATATTTAATTTATAATAATTTTAAACCATCAGCTTTTATACATCAGACGATGATTTGGCATAAAACCCCTCTAAATATAAATAAAATGCAGATTGCTGCTCAAAGTTTAGTTGGTAAACATGATTTTACATCTTATCGGTCTTCAAGTTGTCAATCTATAAATACAATTAAAAATTTACATTTTATTGAAATACGTAGATATGGTCCAATATTAATAATTGATTTACAAGCAAATTCATTTTTACATCATATGGTAAGAAATATTGTTGGAGTTTTATTAGAGATTGGGGATGGTCGGCGGTCAATAAATTGGTGCAATGAAATTTTATTAAAAAAAAATCGTAATGAAGCAGGAATAACAGCTAAAGCACAAGGTTTATATTTGGTTGATGTTATATATCATAAAGAATTACAAAATAAATTACCAATTGATCCTATTGGCCCTCCTCATTTATTTTATATATAAAAAAATGGAGTATATTTTAATGAAAACCAAAAAAAAAATAAGAAGAGTAAGAGTTAAATATTGTGGAATTACTAATAAATCAGATCTAAAAGAGGCAGTAAATTATGGGGTAGATGCACTAGGTTTTATACTTTGGCCGGGGAGTAAACGTTCTATTGATATTTATCGGTTAATTATTTTATCTTATAAAGTTCCTGTTTTTGTTTCACGTGTTGGGATTTTTTTTAATCAAAGTTATGATTTTATATCTTGTTGTGTTCCTTATTTAGATATTTTACAATTTCATGGGAATGAAACTTCTAATTTTTGTAATTTATTTAATAAACCATGGATAAAAGCATTACGTATGTTTAACAAGATAGATATACTAATGGAATCAGAAATTTATAGTAAAGCATCAGGTTTACTTTTAGATACTTATACTACAGATGTACCAGGAGGAACAGGAAAAATTTTTGATTGGTATAAAATTAAACCAAATATTAAAAATAATATAATTTTAGCAGGTGGATTAAATCATTTTAATGTAAATAAAGCTATTAATATAGTTTTACCTTTTGGTGTAGATGTTGCTAAAGGTATTGAATTATCAGAAGGTATAAAAGATACATATAAAATGAATGCTTTTGCTGTAGCTGTTAATCACGCAAATAATATATAAAATTTTTATTAAAAAAAATAGGATATGTAAAAAATGGGTTTATTATCTGGATGCAATGGTTTAATATTAGGTGGAGCTTTAATTGTGGTAATAGGAGCGCAAAATGCATTTGTTTTAAATCAAGGATTACGTGGTAATTATCCCTGGATGGTTGCATTAATATGTGCATTATGTGATGTAATATTAACTTCAACCGGAGTTGCAGGACTTTCAGTATTTATTCAAAAACATAAAGATTTTATTATTATTGCACGTTGGATAGGTATATTATTTTTAATATTACAATCTATAAAAGCTTTTATACGTATGCATGAATCAGAACAATTGTTTATCAGTAAATATTGTTATAAAGGAAGATTAAGTATTGTTTTAAGTACACTTGCTGTTACTTTACTTAATCCACATGTTTATTTTGATA
The DNA here is from genome assembly GCF_000953295.1 of Candidatus Portiera aleyrodidarum. Lineage (GTDB taxonomy): Bacteria > Pseudomonadota > Gammaproteobacteria > Johnevansiales > Johnevansiaceae > Portiera > Portiera aleyrodidarum_A. The sequence goes on from NZ_LN649255.1 coordinate 53,527, forward strand.
CATTATTAATGTTAGGTACTATTGGGGCTTCTCAGGCTTATCCTTGGGTGTTTGTATTGGGAGCTGGTTTAGCTTCTTTTTTATGGTTTTTTAGTTTAATATTTATAGCTAGAAGATTGAAAATATTACTATCATCTTATCAGAATGTATGGAGATTAATAGATTTTATTACTGGAATAATTTTGTTAATTGTAGCTTGGCAATTAATAATACCTATTTAAAATAAAAATATGTTAAATATTAAATTAATTTGTAAAAATTTTAATAATGTTGTAAAAAAATTAGCTAACCGTGGTTTTGAATTAGATATTAAATTTTTTAAAAATTTGCTAGAATTACGCAATAAACTTAAAAAGAAGACTGAAAACTTACAAAATAAACGTAATATTATATCTAAAGATATAGGGAATATAAAAAAAACAGGTGCAAATATAAAGCATCTAATTTTAGAAGTTAATAAATTAAATAAAAAACTTCACAAAACTAGTTTACGGTTTGAAGCAACAAAAAATAAATTTTTTAAGATTTTTTTTAAAATACCAAATTTACCACACAAAAGTGTGCCAATAAAAAAAAATATTGAAATAAACCGTTGGGGAATTCCTAAAAAATTTAAGTTTGAAATACGTGATCATATAAAAATAGGATCAATAAATGGTGAACTTGATTTTGAATTAGCAACTAAACTCACTGGTTCAAGGTTTACTGTAATACGTGGTAATTTAGCTAAATTACATCGTGCTTTAATACAATTTATGCTAGATAAGCAAGTTAATGAACATGGTTATGAAGAAATGTATGTACCATATATAATAAATAGAAATTCTTTATTAGGGACTGGTCAATTACCTCAATTTTATAAAAATATTTTTTCACTTGACGGAGAAAATGAATATTTTCTTATTCCTACAGCTGAAGTTCCTTTAGTTAATAGTGTAAGTGGGAAAATATTAAATATAAAAGATTTGCCAATTAAATTAACAGCACACTCTCCTTGTTTTAGAAATGAACCTGTATCTTATGGTAGTGATTATCGTGGAATGTTAAGACAACATCAATTTGATAAAATAGAATTGGTACAAATTGTCCATCCTAATAAATCTTATGTTGTATTAGAAGATATGACTAAACATGCTGAAGAAATTTTAAAAGCATTAAATTTACCGTATAGAGTTATAAATTTATGTACTAAAGATATAAGTTTTTGTGCATCTAAAACTTATGATCTAGAAGTCTGGATACCTAGCCTAAACAGCTATCGAGAAATATCTTCTATATCTAATTGTGAAGATTTTCAAGCTAGAAGAATAAAAACTAGATTTCGTAAAAATAAAGAAAAACCAACTTTTGTGCATACACTTAATGGCTCTGGGATAGCTGTAGGTCGTTGTTTGTTAGCTATAATGGAAAATTATCAAAACGAAGATGGGTCGATTACAGTACCTGAAATATTACGGAGTTATATGGGGGGTATTAAACGAATTTAAGTAATAAGTGCCGAGCTGGTGAAAATTGGTAAACACGCGGGTTTTAGGTACCTGTGTCTCAAAGGACGTGGGGGTTCAAGTCCCCCGCTCGGCACAATAAGAAAATAAATGAAAAATAAAAAAAAAATAATATTAATAAACAAGAAGTATATTGAATTAGATTCTGAAGGATATTTAAAATATGTTAATGATTGGAATCCTTATGTTGGACATGAATTAGCTTATAAAGAAGGACGTAAACTTCTTTCTTCACATTGGGAAATAATATTATTATTACGTAAATTTTACTATAAATATAAAATATCACCTACTATGATTCCTTTAATTAATGAAATTAAACAAATAAATTATAAGAAAGGAAATTCTATTTATTTACTTAAATTATTTACTTCTAAAACTTTAGAAAGTCCAGCACGTATTGCAGCAAGAATAGCTGGATTGCCGAAACCAAAATATTGTATATAAGAAAATGAATAAATCAATTAAAGAAAGTAATATTCTTATTACTAAAAGTGCACAAAATTATTTAGCTAATCTTTTATATAATCATAATCTGGCTACTGGGGTTAGAATCTTTATAAATAAAAAATACGCTGAACCTAGTATAGAGTTTTGTTATAAATTATCAGATAACGATATAAAAATAAAATTATCAAAATTAAATGTATACTTAGATAAAGAAAGTTTACCTTTTATAAAAAATGCTGTAGTAGATTTTACTATGGATAGATTAGGCGGGAAATTAACAATTAAAATTCCTAAAACTGAAAATAACTATGATTTGGAAAATAAAGTTAATTTGATAATTGATAATGAAATTAATCCTAGTTTAGCTAAACATGGGGGTGTTATTAGGTTAATAAAGATTACTAATGAAAAAATTGCTATATTGCAATTTGATGGGGGGTGTAAAGGATGTGTATCAGTAAATTTAACGTTAAAAAAGCATGTAAAAAGAATTTTGTTAGAACGCATACCAGAATTAACAGAAATTCTTGATTTAACTGATCATTCTGATAATAATAAAGCTTATTACAAATGAAAAGAAGTATTGAATATATTCAAAAAAAAATTATAAAAGAATTAAAATTTTTCGATAACTGGATAGATCGGTATAAATATATACTTGATTTAGGTAAAACTTTACCTGAAATGCCTGCTAAATGGAAAAAACCTAAATATCTTATATCTGGCTGTCAATCTAATGTATGGATAAATCATAAAATCTATGATAAAAAAATTCATTTTTTTGCTACTTCTGATGCAGCAATAGTTTTAGGTTTAATTGCTATTATATTAAAAATTTATAATTATAGAAATCCAAGAGAAATTTTATCTTCCCCATTAGATATAAAAAAATTTGTAGGGATAGAACAACATTTATCAATAACAAGAAATAATGGGTTAAATGCTATGTTAGCACATATATATTATATAGCATCTATCCATATAACAAATTAGGTGAGAGAATTGATTTTTTAACTATTTTAGCTTTATTATTAGTTAACTTTGTATAAAAACAACTTCTTCTCCCAGAATGACAAGAAGGCCCATATTGATCTACTTTAAATAAAAGAGTGTCTGCATCGCAATCTAAATACACTTCTTTTAATATCTGTATTTTTCCTGAAGTTTCTCCTTTTTGCCATTTTTTACACCTTGTTCGAGACCAATAACAAACATACCCTCCAATTTTTGTATCTAATAAAATAGTTTGATTTATCCAAGCTAACATTAATACTTCCCCACTATTAAATTGTTGAGCAATTACAGGTATCAAGCCTTCTTTATTCCAATTTAGAGATTCTATTGATTTTAAAAACATTTTTTTTTCATATTTTTTTATATTATTCTAGCTATACTTTTTTTTATTTTTTTACTAATTATATCAATAAATGATAATTTTTTATTAAAAACTAATTTAAATATTTTTGCTTTTTTAGAACGTAATTCTAAATATTCTTCACTTGTAATAACTTTATCTATTAATCCCTCTTTAATCGCTTTCATCCCATACCAAATATCTCCTTCTGATACTTTATTAGGATTAATTATTTTAGGACGTCTATTAAAAACATAATCTTTAAATAAATCATGAGTTTCTTTTAATTCTTTTATAAATTTAACCTTATCTTCATTAGTATTTGAACCTAATATAGTTAATGCACGTTTATGTTTTCCTGATGTTAAAATTTCTATATCTACATCATGTTTTTTTAAAAATCTATTAATATTAGGTACTTGTGCAACAACCCCTATTGAACCTACCATAGAAAATGGTGCGGCAAACAATTTATCTGCACAACAAGCCAACATATAACCTCCACTTGCTGCAACTTTATCAACACATATAGTTAATTTTATACTAGCTTTACGTAATCTATCTAATTGAGCTGCAGCTAAACCGTAAGAATGTATAATACCACCACAAGATTCTAATCTTAATACTACCTCATCATTATTTTTTGCTCCACTTAAAATACTAGTTATTAATTCAGTTAATATTGGAGTAAAACTAGCATTTCTATCACCATAAAAATCAATTAACCATACTACTGGTATATCATCATTCTTATATCTTGTTGCATTAACTAATGTAAGACTACGATTTTTAAAATACTCTCCCCAATCTGTTATTTTAATTTTATTTTGTTTAAAATAAACATTTTTCGTTTTTAAAAAAAATAAAATAATAATAAGAGCTATAAAAATAGTAAAGACTTTAGAAAAAAACAATACATAATCATAAAACCAATTAATCATATTAAATTCCAATTTTATTTTGTTTAAAATAAGTTAAGTAATACGATCCCATAAACAAAATCCGGTTTTATTTCTAAGGCCATTTATATTTTCTCTATGTTCTAATAATTCTTTATTAACTGGATATATAATTTTTAAATTACCTTTTTTTAAACTTTTTAATTTTTTTTTATTTTCAATATTTTTTAAATTTAATATAACTTGACCTCCTGTCATTGCTAAATAAATTTCAGCTAGTATTTCAGCATCTAATAAAGCTCCATGTAAATTCCGATGTCTATTATCTATATTATAACGTTTACATAATCTATCTATACTATTTCTTTGTGCGGGATGATTTTTTATTGCTAATTTTAAAGTATCAATAATTGTACATTTACTTCTAACTGGGCCTATCTGATTTTGTTTACTTCTATTTCTATTACAAATTGAAAATTCATAATCAATAAATCCAATATCAAATTCAGCATTGTGCATTATAATTTCAGATCCTTTAATAAAATTCCAAAAAGAATCAGCAATATTAGAAAATATTGGTTTATCAATTAAAAATTCATTAGTAATACCATGTATTGCAATCGCCTTAGGATCAATAATAATTTCAGGATTAATATATTTATGATAGATTTTTCCAGTTAATTTCCGATTTCTCATTTCTATACAACCAATTTCAATTAATCTATGTCCGCTAGTATAATTAAGTCCAGTAGTTTCAGTATCTAATATTACTTGTCGCATTTAGATTTTTCCAGTTAATTTCCGATTTCTCATTTCTAGAAACAATGCCGTAACGGGTTTTTAAAGAAATTAGTATATTTTTTAATAAATCTTCAATTTCTTTATCAAAAAGAGTTCTAAAGGGATGTTGCCAAGTTAATCTTAAAGCAATACTATTATATTCTTTATAAAAATCAGCATATACATCAAATAATATTATTTCTATTAAATATTTTCCAGCTTTTCTACGAATAGTATCAATTATTTTAGATACAGATAAATTTTTGTTTATTAATAAAGCTAAATCACGATTAATTTCAGGAAACCGAGATACATTATTAAATGTAGGTATTTTGCCTTTAAGTAAGTAGGCTAAATCTAATTCAAAAATAAAAATTTCAAATGGTAATCCAAAATAAGAAGAAATAGTAGGATTTAGTGCTCCAATCCATCCAACAGTTTTATTTTTACGTAAAATTTTTGCACTTTTACCTTGGTGCAATGCAGGATGTATAGCATATTTAAATTTCCAACTACTAAAATCACCACCTAATCTTATTAAAACTTCTATATCTCCTTTTATATCAAAAAATTCTGTTTTATAATTATTTAAATTCCACCCGCCTATATAACGATTCCCAGTAAATATCCCTCCTAATTTTTCTACTTGTTTTACATTTTTTATATTTTTACCTAAAAATACTAATCCAATTTCAAATAAAGCTATTCGTGTTTGTTGTCTATTTAAATTATAAAGAAGTGCTTTAATTAAACCAGGCCACAAACTAGATCGCATAACAGAAAATTCTTTTGAAAGAGGGTTATTTATTATAGGTGTGGATATCTTAGGTTGTAAATATTTCTGTAATTTAGGTGATATAAAACTATAAGTAATTACTTCTTGATAACCACGAGAAATTAATTGTGAAGATATTTGATCTTTATTAATAAGTGATTCACTCTTTAAATTTGGTGTATATTGTATTTTTGGGTTACTTTTAGGCAACTTCTTATATCCATGAATCCGTGCTAATTCCTCAATTAAATCTTCTTGTAGAAATATATCAAAACGCCAACTAGGTATTTTAATCCTCCAAAAGTTCATATATTTTTTTATTATTTTAAATCCTAACCTCTTTAAAATATCCGATATTTCATTTTTTTTTATATGGTAACCAAGTAATTTTTTTATATGTAAAAATTTTAAATTAATTATATGTTTATTTGGTAAATCTGATTTAAATTCTATATGATTTATATTACCAGCATTACCACCCGAAATACTAATTAATAATTTAGTAATACGTTCCAACGCTCTATTTTGTATTTCACTGTCTACTCCACGCGAATAACGATATGCCAAATCAGTATCTAATCCATAAAAACTGGCTTTTCCTGCTATAATTGATGGAGTAAAAAAAGCAGATAATAATAATATATTTCTAGTATCATTTCTAATGATAGTACGATCACTCCCTATTATTCCTGCAATATTTAATGGACCTAAATCATCTGCAATTATTAATGTATCTTCTTTAAGTTCAATATTTTTCCCAGTTAATAATTTTATCTTTTCGGTGTTTTTTGCCATACGAACTGTTAATTTACCCTTAAGATTATTTAAATCATAACAATTAATAGGTTGGCCAAGCTCTAACATAACATAATTAATAAGATCAACCATCAGGTCACTTGAAGCTATACCGTTAAGATAAAGTCGTTCATATATCCACCATGGCGTTTGTGTATTAACATTAATAGATTCAATAACTCTAATCGAGACTTTTGGACAATATTTTGGTACTTCAACCTTAATTGAATATGAAATTTTACTTGTAGTTTTTACTATATTGATAAAATGATTATCATTTAAATTAAGACGGTTGATTGCACAGAATTCTCTTGCTATACCTATTAGACTTAAACAATCACTACGATTAGGTAAACATTCTATATCAATTACATTTTTTAAATTCATTATATCAAATCCGATTGGAGCATCTTTAGGAAATAATATAATATCGTTAACTTTACAAAAGTTTCCCCAAGATTCTATACCATAAAAATCTTTATTTATAATTTTTAAATTTTTAGGTAATAAACCCCCAATTTTAGCGAAAGCTATTTTTTGACCAACCGTAACAGTTTTACTAGATATTATTTGCCAATATTGTTTACCATCATTTATAATACATAAATTAAATTTATCTGCATAATTAATAATTTTTTTTATACATGATATAACTACCCCAGTAACTTCTTTATTAACTAAATATGATGATTTTAATCCAATCATAGTTAGTTGTTCTGCAATAATATTGGAATCATATTTTAATGAAACCCATTCACATTTTAATTCAAACCATTCACTTATCCAAGTTTTTGAAACTTTCATATATAATTAAAACTGGCGCAAAATCCTTATATCATTCTTAAATAATGTACGTAAATCTTTAACCCCATAACGAAGCATAGTTAATCTTTCAACTCCCATTCCAAAAGCAAAACCAGAATACTTAGTATTAATTTTTAAACGTTTTAATATCTTAGGATGAATCATTCCACAACCGATAACTTCTAACCAATCTGAATAAGGTTTCATACGAATATCGACTTCAGCAGAAGGTTCTGTAAAAGGAAAATATGAAGGCCTAAATCTTACTTCTATTTTTTGTCCTTCAAAAAAACAATTAATAAAAATCTCAATAGTACCTTTTAGATCAGAAAAACTAACACACTCATCAACTAATAATCCTTCAACTTGGTGAAACATAGGGCTATGATTTATATCTGCATCACACCGATAAACTTTACCTGCCCCAATAATACTTAATGGTGGATTTTTTTTTTCCATTATTCTTATTAATATAGAAGATGTATGACTTCTCAACATATAATTTTCGTTAAAATAAAAAGTATCATGCATTGCTCGAGCCGGGTGATTTCTAGGCATATTTAATGCTTCAAAATTATGAAAGTCATCTTCTATTTCTGGACCATCAACTAATTTATAACCAAGATTAAAAAATAAGTTTTTTATTCTATATAAAGTACGTGTAATAGGATGGAAGTTTCCTATATTTTGACCTCCTCTGCCTGGCAAAGTCACATCAATTTTTTCTTTTGCTAATTTCTTCTTTATTCTTTCTTTTTGTAATAAATTCTTATGAAAATTAAACTTTTTATATAAATTTTTTTTAGTTTTATTAATTGCTTCTCCAATAATCGGTTTATCATATGATTTTAATTTACTAATATTTTTTAATTGTAATGTTAATTTACCTTTATTACCAAAATATTGTAAACGAATTTCATTAAGCTTATTAATATTATTAGTTGTATTAATTTTTATATTTGCTTCTTCTACTAATTTAATAATCTTCCTGATCTCATACGACATTTTTCATTCCATATTATTTTTAACAGTTTGAATTATATTATAAAAATAATTTTTTTTTCTAATAGCAAACTCTGCAATTATTTTTCGATCAATATTAATCTTATATTTTTTTATTAAATAAATAAATTTACTATAATTAAGACCATAACTTCTTGCTGCGGCATTTATCCGCATAATCCATAAACTTCTTAATTGCCGTTTGCGTTGACGCCTATCTCTATATGCATACTGTTTTGCCCTTATTACAGCTTGTTTAGCAACACGGTAGACTCTTGATCTAGATCCATAATAACCTTTCGCCTGTTTAATAATTTTTTTATGACGTTTGTGGGCCAAGACACCACGTTTTACACGGGACATTTTTTAATTTTCTCCAACTTATTTATACTGGTAACAATCTTTTTATTGTTTTAATATTATACTTATTAACTAGACTTAGTTTACGAAGTTTACGTTTTCGTTTTGATGATTTTTTTGTTAATATATGATTTCTAAAAGAATGACGATATTTAAACTTATTAAAAGTTTTACGGAACCGTTTAGAAGCCCCACTATTATTTTTTAATTTAAACATAATAAAAACTAATTATTTTTTTTATATTTTTTTTTTGGTGTAAGCATCATTATAATTTGTTTACCTTCCAGTTTAGGTTTAGATTCTACTATAATTAAATCTTTTAAATCTATTAAAATACGTTCCATTAATTTTATTCCTAACTCTTTATGAGCTATTTCTCGTCCTCTAAAACGTAATGTAACTTTACTACGATCTCCATCTTCTATAAAACGTATTAAACTTTTGAGCTTTACTTGATAATCACTTTCATCAGTAACAGGTCTAAATTTTACTTCTTTAACCTGAATTTGTTTTTGTTTTTTCTTTTGTGCAGATCTTTGTTTTTTTTGTTCAAATCTAAATTTACCATAATCCATAATCTTACATACTATTGTTTCAGTATTTTTATAAAGTTGTACTAAATCTAAACCATATTCTTCAGCTTTATTTATAGCTTCATTAATAGATACTATGCCTAATTGTTCCCCTTTTTTACCAATTAAACGAACTTTATTAGCCCGTATTTCTTTGTTTATCGGGGCTAATTTTTCTTTTCCTTGCCCCCGTTGATTAATTTTATTTATTTTTACTTCTCCATATATAATTATTCAACATTACGTGTTATACTCATTACCACAAGTATAATTAAATCTGATATAAGTTGTAAAGTATGTTTTACACTTTATAATCACTTACCGTTGGTTTGCTTGTGGTAATATTAAATTTATGTAAAATGGATACATTATATGCGAGCTAGTAAATTATTGATTTTAACATTAAAAGAAATCCCATCAAAAGCTGAAATTATAAGTCATAAATTAATGTTACGGGCTGGTATGATTAGACGGTTAGTTTCTGGAATTTATACTTGGTTACCTATTGGAATTAGAGTTTTAAAAAAATTTAAAAATATAATACGTCATGAAATGGAATTAATTGGAGCTAATGAAGTACTTATGTCATCAATACAACCTCTAGAATTATGGAAAGAATCTAAACGTTATGATAATTATGGTCCAGAATTATTAAAATTTAAAGATCGTAATAAAAGAGAATTATGTTTTGGTCCAACTAATGAAGAAGTTATTACGGATTTTATACGTCGTGAAATTCATTCGTATAAGCAATTACCATTAATATTATATCAAATTCAAACTAAATTTCGTGATGAAATTAGACCTAGGTTTGGTTTAATCAGGGCACGTGAATTCATTATGAAAGATGCTTATTCTTTTCATATTAATAATAAATGTTTAGATAATACATATAAAAATATGTATAATGCCTACAATCGAATTTTTAAACGTTGTAATGTTGATTACCGCTCAGTTAACGCAGAAAATGGTACAATAGGTGGGTTTTGTTCACATGAAATTCATATTTTAGCTACTTCAGGAGAAGATAAGTTAGTTTTATCTAATAAATCTAAGTATGCTGCAAATCTTGAAATTGCTGAAGCGTTATTAAAAAATAAAAAAAATTATATAAAAAAATCATCATTAAAATTAATTGAGATAAAAAAAAATAAAAAAGAAATAAAAAAAAAGATTAAAATCTTAATTTTAATTGGTAAAAAAAATAATTTAATAGCTTTAATATTACGTAATGATCATGAAATAAATAAATTTAAAGTTGAGAACCAATTAGAAGTTGCTAAACCTTTAACTATATTAAATAATGAAGAAATTTTAATAAAAATAGGAGAAAACATAAAATTTATAGGACCTCTCGGACTAAATATACCTATTCTAGTTGATAAAAGTGTTGCTTTTATGTGTGATTTTAGTGCAGGTGCAAATCAAAATAAGAAATTATATGTTGGTCTAAATTGGGATCGTGATTTACCATTACCAAAAATTGTTGATATTAGAAATGTTGTACATGGAGAGTCATCCCCTGATGGTTTTGGTAAATTAATAATAAAACGTAGTATTGAAGTTGGACATATTTTTAAATTAGGTACAAAATATTCTAAACTAATGGATGCATTAGCTATGAATTCAATAGGTAAAAAAAACCCATTATTGATGGGTTGCTTTGGTATTGGATTAACAAGAATAATAGCTGCTACAATTGAACAGAATCATGATGAAGATGGTATTATTTGGCCAGCTAATCTAGCACCTTTTGAAGTTGTATTAATTCCAATTAATTCACATAAATCTAAAAAAGTAATTGAATTATCAGAAAAACTTTATAAAACTTTTATCAAAGCTAATATTGATGTATTATTAGATGATAGAGAAATTAGATTAGGACAGAAACTTACAGAATGGGAAATTATTGGGATTCCTCATCGGATTTTTATAAGTGATCGTAATAAAAAAAAAATAGAATATAATAATCGTAAAAATAAAAAATCTATTTTTATGAATCCAGATGAATTAATAAAATATTTAAATTCAAAAAAGTAAAATATATTTTTTTATTTTACTTTAACCCAAACTTTCAACATAATTTTTTTATTAAAAATCTTTTCTATTGCAACTCGTGATTCAATACAAATTTTTTTAATTATTCCTAATATAATATTTTTTTGACTATTACGTTTAACAATTATTAATGCATATATATGAATAATTTTTAATGTATTAATTATTTTTTCTAATTTAACATTTATAAAATAAGGAATTTCAGAATGTAATTTATTTATTATTTTTTCTCTAATTAATTCAGCTATTAAAAAACTTTTATTTTGATCTGTTTTCTGATAAGCTGGAAAACAATGATTGTTATTAGGTAAATGAGATATTATTAAAGATTCAAGTTCTTTAATACCTATACCTAATTTTGCAGATATAGGTATTATTTCAGAACATTTTATTTTTTCATATAATGTTTTAACCCATGGTAATAAACTTTGTTTATTTTTTATCCAATCAATTTTATTAATTACAATAATAATTGATATATTAATTTTTTTAATATGTTGAAATAATAATTGTTCTTCTATATTCCAAGACATACGATCAATAACAAATATTACGCAATCTGCAATCTTAATAGCATTTATCCATATTTGATTATTTTTTTTATAATCTTTTTTTATTACACCTGGAGTATCTAAATAAATAGTTTGGATTGTACCTGTTGTTTTTATTCCTATTATTTGTTTACGAGTAGTTAATCTATGCCGTGAAGTAATAGAAATTTTATGGCCTAAAATTCTATTAAGCAAAGTAGATTTCCCTACATTAGAACTTCCTACTAAAGTTACTAAACCACAAATGTTATTCATTTAATATCTTTAATAAACTATTTGCTGATTTTTGTTCAGCATTACGTCTATTATAACCAATCCCAGTAGTTATATATTTTTCTACGCAACATTTTACTAGAAAATTTTGTTCATTTTTTCCATTTAATATATATATTATTTCATAAATTGGTAATTTAATCTGTCTATATTGTAAATATTCTTGTAATTTAGTTTTAGGATCTTTAATAAAATTTGAACTTTTTATTTTTTTTAAACGGTTACGAAATAAACTTAATACAACTTTTTTAGTTGGATTAACACCTCCATCTAAATAAATAGCACCAATCAGTGCTTCCATAGTATCGGCTAATATAGATTCATTATTTTGTAATTTTATTTTTTTTAATCCAAAATTTATATATTTTCCTAACTTTAATTCATTAGATAATTTAGCTAGAGTTTTACTTTGTACTAAATCAGCACGTACTTTTGATAAGAATCCTTCTCTAAATTCAGGAAAATTAATTAATAAAGCTTCTCCTATAATAAAAGTGATTAGAGAATCACCTAAAAATTCCATTCTTTCATTATTATAATAATAACTAATACTACGGTGATTCAACGCTAATTTTAAATTATTTTTATTTTTAAATTTATAACCTATTACGTTTTCTAGAAAGGTAGTCTTCATAATTTGTAAAGGTTCAAAAATAAATGAATTTGTAAAATTAACTAATAAAAAAACAGGAAATAAAGATCTAGAATATGAATTAAAATATATTTTTTTTTAATAAAGACAATAATATTTTTTTATTACTTTCTATACTTACACTTTTTTTCATACGTTTTTTACCTTCTTTTTGTTTTTCAAGTAATTTTTTTTTACGAGTAATATCACCTCCATAACATTTTGCAGTAACATTTTTTCTTAGTGCTTTTATTATTGATTTTGCTATTATTTTATTACCAATAACTGCGTTGATGTTAATATTAACTAATTGTTTAGATAATAATCTTTTTATTTTTTCTATAAACTTTTTACCTTGTTTATATGCTTGATCAAAAGGAACAATCCTAGTAAAAGCTGAAATACGATTATTATTTATTAATATATCTAAACGAACTAATTTATATTTTTTAAACCGATAAAATTCATAATCTAATGATGCATAACCTTTAGAAACTGATTTTAGCCTATTAAAAAAATTTTTTATTACTTCAGCCATAGGTAATTCGTAAATTAATTTAATATAATTTTTAATTAAAATCATATCAATTTGTGTTCCCCTAAATTTAATACATTCTTTAATAACTTTACCTACATATTCTTTAGGTACTAAAATTCTAGCAAGTACTAAAGGTTCATATATCAATTTATAATTTTCTGGAATTTTAGATGGATCAGAAATATATTTGATTTTCCCATTTTTTAATTTAATTTTATATTCAACAGTTGGTAAAGTTATTATTAATTTTATACCATATTCACGTTCTATACGTTCCTTGACTATTTCTAAATGCAACTTTCCAAGAAAACCAATACGAAAACCACAACCATAAATCTTAGAATTTTCTGGTATATAATTTAAAGAATCATCATTTAGTGCTAATTTTTCTATAGCGGTTCTAAAATGTTTATGATCTTTTATATTTGCTGGATATACGCCTGCAAAAATTTTTGAATTAATTTTTTTAAAACCTGATATTAAAGGGACATTCTTAGTATTTGCATGTGTAATTGTGTCGCCAACTGGTGCTCCATTAATATCTTTTATCCCAGCAACGATAAAACCAACTTCTCCTGCACTTAATTTACAAGTTAAATAACGCTTTGGGCTAAAAAAACCTAATGTGTTAATATCCCAAATACGTCCTGTAGATTTAATAATAATTTTATCACCTTTTTTTATAGTTCCATCAAAAATTCTAATTAAAGATATTACACCAAGATAATTTGTAAACCAAGAATCAATAATTAAAGCTCTTAACGGTTTATATGGATTACCTTTTGGGCATGGAATATATTTTATTAATTTTTCTAATAAAATATTAATACCTAAACCAACTTTAGATGATATACAACAAACCTTACTAGATTTAATAGTAAATATTTTTTCAATGTTTTCAATTGTATATTTAGGATAAGATTGAGGTAAATCTATTTTATTTACAACTGGAATAATTTTTAAGCCACGTTTTACCGCTGTATAATAATTAGTTAAAGATTGAGATTCTATACCTTGTGATGCATCAATAATTAATAAAGCACCTTCACATGCATATAAAGATCTTTCAACTTCATAAGTAAAATCAACATGTCCAGGTGTGTCAATTACATTAAATCTATATTTTTTTCCTTTTTTACTTTTATATAATAATGTTACTGCTTGTGATTTAATTGTTATCCCACGTTCACGCTCTATATCCATAGAATCTAAAATTTGATCTTTAAAATTTCTTTGGTATAATAAACCACCACAAAGTTGAATAACTCTATCAGCTAAAGTAGATTTTCCATGATTAATATGTGCAATAATTGAAAAATTACGAATATATTTTGGTGTTTTAAACATAATAAAAACTAATTATTTTTTTTAAATTTTTTTATTGTTTTATATAATCTTTTCATACCTTCTTCAATTTCTTCATTAGAAATTATTAAAGAAGGAGCTAACCTTAATATATTCTTCCCTGCATTTAATAACATTAACCCATTTTCAAAAGCTAGTTTTAAAATCTCTCTACCTTTGTTTAGGTAATTTTTATTTAATTCTATACCAATAAGCAAACCAAGCCCTCGTATTTCTTTAAATATATCAAATTCTAAATTAATTCTTTTAATATGATTTTTAAATAAATAATGTTTTTTAACAACTCCACTTAATACCGAACTAGAAGAAATTATATCAAATGCAGTATTACCTACAGCACAAGCTAATGGATTCCCACCATATGTTGAGCCATGTGTACCTAAACTAAATACTTTCCCTACTTTATCAGTAGTCAGCATCGCTGCCAAAGGAAAACCACAACCTAAAGATTTTGCTAAAGTAATAATATCTGGTCTAATATTATAGTGCATATAACTAAATAGTTTACCTATACGTCCCATTCCACATTGGACTTCATCAAATATAAGTAATGCGTTATATTTATCACATAAATAACGTAATTCTTCTAAAAAATAATATTCTGCTACGTTTATACCACCTTCACCTTGTATTGGTTCTATAATAACAGCACTTGTATAAGTATTGATTAATTTACGAATACTATTTAAGTTATTAAATTCAGCGTGTCTTATCCCTAAAGGAGCAGGTCCAAAACCTTTAGAATATTTTTTTTTTCCTCCTACATTTACAGTAAAAAAGGTACGACCATGAAAAGCTTTTTTAAAAGAAATAATTATATTTTTTTGGGAACCAAAAAATTCATAAGAATAACGTCTAGCTAATTTTAATGCAGCTTCATTAGCTTCTGCCCCACTAGAACAAAAGAAAACCTTATCAGCGAAAGTTTTTTTTACTAATTTTTTTGCTAAACATAAAGCAGGTTCATTAGTATAAAGATTAGATAAATGCCATATTTTATCAGCTTGTTCTTTTAATGCTGAAATTAGTGCTGGATTACTATATCCTAACGCATTAACTGCTATTCCACCTGCAAAATCAATATATTCACTACCATCTTGAACCCAGATTTTACTACCCTGCCCCTTAACTGGAATTTTATTTTGAGGTGAATAAACTGGTAGTATATAATTATAAAAATCTTTTATATTTGGAATAATATTCATAGTTTTCTATTTAATTATTTTTTTATTATTTTATGTTATATTTTAACATATGTTTATTAAAATCAATAACTAACAATATCTAACAATAACTAATATCTAACAATAACTAATATTGATAACATTCTAATTAATCTAATGAATAAATTATATAATAAATGGGGAAAAGGTATCCCTTTTTCCATTATGATTCCTCCTCCAAATGTTAACGGTAAATTGCATATGGGTCATGCTTTTGAATATACATTAATAGATACAATTATACGTTATAAACGTATGCAAGGTTATAAGACCCTATTGCAATTTGGAACTGATCATGCTGGGATAGCAACACAAATTTTAATTGAAAATAATCTTGCTAAAAATAAAATCTCTCGTCTTACTTTGGGAAGAAAAATTTTTATAAAAAAAACATTTAAATGGTGTAATTATACTATACCTAAAATTATTTTACAAATGAAACGGCTAGGTATAAGTGTTGATTGGAAAAAAGAACGATTTACTATGGATTATGGTTTTTATCAAACAGTGCAGGAAGCTTTTATTAAATTGTATAAAGAAGGATTAGTTTATAGAGGAAAAAGATTGATAAATTGGGATCCAATTTTATTTACAGCTCTATCAGATATAGAAGTTGAAAATATTGAATCAAAGGGTAAATTATGGTATATACGTTATCCTTTATTAAATAATATAAAAACTATTGATGGAAAAAATTATTTATTAGTTGCTACTACCCGGCCTGAAACCCTTCTAGCAGATACTTTTATTGCAGTTAATCCTAAAGATAACCGTTATAAAAATTTAATAGGTCAATGTGTGAAATTACCATTATTAGGTCGTGTATTACCAATTATTACTGATGAAATTGTTGATATACAGTTTGGTACAGGGTGTGTTAAAATTACACCTGCACATAATTTTATTGATTATAAAATTGGTAAACGTAATAACAGTCTCTTAATAAATATATTTACTAAGAAGTTTAGAGTTCGAAAAAAAGCAGAAATATGTAAATTTAAATCAGGTAAAGTTTTAAATTATAATTTTATTAAATTACCAAAATCATATGTTGGGTTGTCTATAAATTTATTACGTAAAAATATAGTTAATGACTTATTAAAAAATAATTTTTTAGAAAAAAAAATAGATAATTATATATTAATGTTGCCGTGTGGTGATCGTTCCGGGGCCGTAATTGAACCATTACTTACAGATCAATGGTTTGTTTCTATTAAAAGTTTAGCTAATTTAGCTATTAATGCAGTAAAAAACGAGAATATAAGGTTTATACCAAAAAATTATGAAAAAATATATATAAATTGGATGTATAATCTTAAAGATTGGTGTATTTCTCGGCAATTATGGTGGGGACATAGAATCCCAGCTTGGTTTGATGATAATAATAATATATTTGTTGGACGTAATGAAGAAGAAATAAGAAATAAAAATTTTATTAATTTTACAACTAAATTATATCAATCTGGTGATGTTTTAGATACTTGGTTTAGTTCAGGATTATGGACTTTTAGTACTATTGGCTGGCCTCAAAATACATATTATTTTAATTTATTTCATCCATCTAGTGTTTTAATTACTGGTTTTGATATTATACCGTTTTGGGTTTCTCGTTTGATAATGATGTCCATTAAATTGACTAATGAAATACCATTCAAAAAAGTGTATATACATGGTTTAATTAGAGATAAAATTGGACAAAAAATGTCAAAATCTAAAGGTAATGTTATAGATCCGCTTGATTTAATAAATGGGATTGAAAAAAATAAATTAAATTTTGGTGCTGATGCTTTAAGATATACATTTTTATCTATATCTTTACCAGGTAAAGATATAAATTTTGATATAGGAAGATTAAAATGTTATAGTAATTTTTGTAATAAGTTATGGAATGCAACAAGATATGTTAGATCTAAATCAGAAATTTATAATAATAATTATTATTATAATTATTTTTATTGGGAAAATTTAAATTCGATAAATAGATTTATTATTTCAATTTTACAAAAAACTAAAAAAAAATTTTCTAATTATTTAGAAGAATATCGTTTTGATTTAGCATCTCAAATTCTTTATGATTTTGTATGGAATGAATATTGTGATTGGTATTTAGAATTTTCTAAACTAATTTTTAATAGTAAATATATCTTAGTTAAACTTAGTACAATAAATACATTAGAATATGTATTAAAAGAAATTTTATTATTATTGCATCCTATGATTCCTTTTATTACTGAAGAATTATGGAAAAATATACAATATAAAAATAAAAAAACAATAATTCTTAATCAATCTTGGCCTAAGATAGATAAAAATAAAATTGATGAAAAAGCTATATCTGATATAGAATTTATAAAAAAATTTATTAGAAATATACGTTATATGCGTGCATCAATAAATATTGATAACTTTAAAATAATAAAAATTTTTTGTTCTAAAATAAAAATTCTTTATAAAAAATTATTAAAAAAATATAATTTTTATATATGCAAACTAGCTAAAATTCAAATTATAAATTATTATGAACCAAAAAATATTTCTTGCTTATCAAAAAATATTGAAAATATGATGATAATACATATCCCATATTCAAATTGTAAATTTCTTATAAAAGACAAAGAATTGAAAAAACAAAAAAAATTAATTAAAATTTTAGAAATTAAATTAAAAAATAAAAATTTTATTAATAAAGCTCCTAAATATGTAATAAAAAAAAATAAAATTAAATTAAAAAAAGCTAAATATTTAATTAAATTAATTGGTAAAAATAAATAAAAAAAAGGATAAAATTTATTAATATTTCTGATGAAGCTTTAAAAGGTAATTGGTCTGTTATATTTTTTTATCCTGCTGATTTTAGTTTTGTATGTCCTGCAGAACTTTTAGATTTATCTGAAAATTATTCTAAATTTAAAAATCTAGGTGTTGAAATATATAACACACTATACCCACAAAGTCTGGAATGAGAGCTCTTCTACTATTTCTAAAATCAACTTTCCGATGATTGCAGATCCAGCAGGTCTTCTTTCTCGGAATTTTAACGGTCTTATTGAAGAAACAGGTTTATCTGAACGGAAAATAAAAATAGATTACTAAGCATCCAGATGAGTTTGGTCCAGCAAATTGGAAAGAAGGATCAAAAACGTTAAAACCTAATATAGATTTAGTAGGAAAAATATAATATATGTCTTTACTAATTACAAATGATTGTATTAACTGTGATGTGTGTGAACTTACCTGTCCAAATAATGCTATTTTTCCAGGTGAAGAAATTTATGAAATTAATCCTGAATTATGTAATGAATGTATTGGTTTTTTTAACCATCCACAATGTCAACAAGTTTGTCCAGTTGCTTGCATCATTCCTCAACAACGTAATCCTTGAGATAATTTCCTAGTTATTTTTAAGACATTACTAATTGCTTTTTTAGGTTTACAACAATATTTTTCTATTTTTTCTAATAAAGCTGATCCCACTACAACTGCATCACTAATATTTGCTAGTTTTTTAACTTGTTGTAGATTTCTAATCCCAAAACCAACTGCAATTGGTAAATTTGTATATTTCCGTATTATTTTGACTGATTTTTCTACTTCCTCAACTTTTGGAGCAATTCCTCCTGTAACTCCATTTATTGAAATATAATAAATGTATCCTGAAGAATTTTTTAATATCAAAGGTATTCTATTTGCATTTGTGTTTGGTGTAATTATACGTATAAAATCAATTCCCTGTTTTATTGCTGGGATACAAACTTCTTTATCATGTTCTGGTGGTAAATCAACTATTATTAACCCATCAACTTGAGCTGTATAAGCATCTTTAATAAAATTTTTTACTCCATATCTATAAATAGTATTATAATATCCCATCAAAATTATTGGTGTTTTATTATCAATAACACGAAAACTTTTTACCAATTCAAATGTTTTTTTTTGATTATGTCCACTATATAATGATCTTTGCGTTGATTTTTGTATTATTTCACCATCAGCAATAGGATCTGTAAAAGGCATCCCCAATTCTATAATATCAGCTCCTGCTTTAGGTAAATTTTTTATTAATTCTAAAGACTGGTCGTAATTTATATCCCCGGCAGTTATGAAAGTTACCAAAGCAGTTCTTTTCTTCTTGTATAATTTTTCAAAACAAATTTTTATACGTTTATTAATAATCATTAACAATGCTCACTTATAATTGATATATCCTTATCGCCTCTACCACTCATATTTACTAATATAATAGTTTTCTTTGATAATCTGGGAGCTATTTTACTAACATACGCTAAGGCATGAGCTGATTCTAAAGCTGGTATTATACCTTCTAAATAGCAACATTTCTTAAAGGCATCAAGAGCTTCATTATCAGTAACAGATACATAATCAATCCGCTTACATTTATAATAATAACAATGTTCTGGCCCTACCCCTGGATAATCCATTCCTGCTGAAATTGAGTGAGCATCTTTAATTTGACCATCTTGATTTTGTAAAAGATAAGTACGATTACCATGAAGAATTCCTGGGACACCTCCAGTCAGGCTAGCTGCATGTTTCCCTGTTTCAATTCCCTTTCCCCCTGATTCTACTCCTATCATCCGTACATTCTCCTTTATCATTGGATAAAATAAACCCAAGGCATTAGATCCCCCACCAATACAAGCAACTAATATATCAGGAAGTTTCCCTTCAATTTTAATAATTTTTTCACGGACTTCATAACCAATTATAGATTGAAAATCACGAACCATAACAGGATAAGGATGTGGGCCTGCAACTGTCCCTATAATATAAAATGTATTTTCTATATTATTTACCCAATCTCTTAATGCTTCATTCATAGCATCTTTTAATGTCCCCTTACCTGAAGTTACAGGTACTACCTTAGCACCTAATAATTTCATGCGATAAACGTTTGTTTTTTGACGTTTAACGTCAGTCAAACCCATATAAATCACGCACCTCATACCAAATCTGGCCGCTACAGTTGCAGTTGCTACTCCGTGCATTCCAGCACCTGTTTCTGCAATAATTCGATTTTTACCTAACCGTTTTGCTAATAAGATTTGACCAATACAATTATTTATTTTATGTGCACCTGTATGGTTTAAATCTTCTCTTTTGAAATATATTTTAGCACCACCTAAGTTTTGAGTAATTCTATCAGCTAAATATAATGGACTTGGTCTGCCTATATAATTTTTTTGATAATATAATAATTCATTTCTGAATGAGTTATCTACTTTAGCTGATTGGTAAGTTTTTTCAAGCTCTATTATTAAAGGCATTAGGGTTTCTGATACAAAACGACCACCAAAATCACCAAATAAACCTTCATCATTAGGTAGATTATTCATTATTAATCCTTAGTATTTTTTTTTACTTAATTTATATTTTATAATTTTTTATATTATTTACTAGTATTTATAATATAATTAATATTAACAAACTATTGATTAACTATTTAAATTTTTTTTTATAATGCAAATAAAAAAGTTACCAATAATTATAAATTTTCAATATGAAATTAATATTAATAATATAATTAAATTAATTATACCAAATGAAAAAATAATTTTTTCTTGGATTTATTTAGTTTTTCAACAACATTATAAAAAAAGACATAAATATTTTAAAGAATTAACTATACGTTTTGTTGAATATAAAGAAATTTATATACTTAATAGCTATTATCGTGGGATAAATAATTTAACAAATATACTTTCTTTCCCATATGAAGCACCTCCTGGGATTAAAATACCTTTAATAGGTGAAATAGTAATAACTCCAAATATAATTTTATATGAATCATTACAAAAAAATAAATCTTTTATAGCTCATTTTGCTCATATAATTATCCATGGGTGTTTACATTTAATTGGTTTCAATCACAACAATGAAAATGATGCTGCTAATATGGAAAATATTGAATACTCAATATTAGAACAAATAAAATTCAGTTAATAAAACAAAATTTAATATATATGAAAAATCCATTTTATTATATAGATATTGAACAAGAAGCACAAAAGTTTTGGGAAGATAATAAATGTTTTGAAACAGTAGAAGATATTAATAAAGAAAAATTTTATTGTTTATGTATGTTTCCATATCCCAGTGGTAATTTACATATAGGGCATGTACGTAATTATACAATAGGAGATGTAATCTCTCGTTTACAACGTATGCTAGGAAAAAATGTATTAAATCCGATTGGCTGGGATGCTTTTGGTATGCCAGCAGAAAATGCTGCAAAAAAAAATATTATTTCTCCTAAAAAATGGACATCTGCAAATATTTTTTATATGCGTAAACAACTTAAAAAGTTAGGTTTTTCTTATAATTGGGGTAGAGAAATAACAACATGTAATTTCAAGTACTTTCGTTGGGAACAATGGTTTTTTATTAAATTGATAGACCATGGTTTAATATATAAAACTAATGCGAGTGTTAATTGGGATCCTGTTGATAATACTATTTTAGCTAACGAACAAGTAATCAAGGGTATTGGATGGCGTTCTGGGGCAAAAGTTGAACGTATAAAAATTCCAATCTGGTTTCTTAAAATTACAGATTATGCTGAAGAACTTTTGAAAGGTTTAGAAAATCTAGATTGGCCAGAGTCTGTAAAAAAAATGCAAATTAATTGGATTGGTAAATCTAAAGGAATAGAAATTTATTTCAAAGTTCTGGCTTCTGTTCCTAACTTTTTATCTAATTTGAAAGTTTTTACAAAACGTCCAGATACACTATTTGGAGTTACTTATATAATCTTAGCTCCAGATCATCCTTTAGTTGAATTAGCTGCACAAAATAATAAAAAATTAATGAATTTTTGTAAAACTTTTCGTATAGGTGGAAATTCTTCAGTAGAATTATTAAATAAGGAAAAAATTAGCTTATATATAGGATATAAAGTCTTACATCCAATTACCAATGAATATTTACCAATCTATGTTTCTAATTTTCTTATTATGGAATATGGTACTGGGGCAGTAATGGGGGTTCCTGCCCATTATCAAATAGACTGGGAATTGGCATATAAGTACGGATTACCAATAAAACCAGTAATTTCAGATAAGAATGGGATTCTTCCTGAGATTTCTAAAAAAGCATATACCAAATATGGATTCATTATAAATTCAGGTATATTTGATAAATTAAATTTTTTTGAAGCATTTGATTATATTAATAAATATATAAAACAAATAAAGTGTGGAGTTATTAAAAATCATTTTAGGCTGCGTGATTGGGGTATTTCCCGACAAAGATATTGGGGGACTCCGATTCCTATAAAGTATGGTCCAAAAGGAGAAACAGTCCCGCTTACAGATAAAGAATTACCGGTTTGTTTACCAACCGAGTTGAGTTTTAATAGTAAGTTAGATAATTTTAATTTAAAAAAAATACCATCTTTTTACGAGTTAGGAAATGGATGGGTACGTGATACGGAGACTTTTGATACTTTTATAGAATCGTCTTGGTATTATGCACGTTTTTGTAGTTACAATAATAAAAAATCGATTCTTGATGCAAGGGTAAACTATTGGTTACCAGTTGATATGTATATTGGTGGGATTGAACATGCAATTTTGCATTTATTATATGCTAGGTTTTTCCATAAATTAATGCGGGACTTTGGCTTCTTAGAGTGTGATGAACCATTCAAAAAATTAATTACTCAAGGCATGGTTATTACTCCCACCTACTATAGAAAAATACATGGTAAAAAAGAATGGTTTAGCCCTTTAGATATAAAGTTAAATAAAGATAAAAACACAGGTCAAATTATAGCAACTTTAATTAAAGATGGTGGCTCTGTTATAAGTAGCGGTATTGAAAAAATGTCTAAATCAAAAAATAACGGAGTTGATCCTAAAACTATAATTGATAAATTTGGTGCAGATACATTACGCTTATTCATTATGTTTTCCGCACCTACAGAACAATCACTTATTTGGTCAGAAACTGGAATTAAAGGTGCTTACCGATTTCTCAAACGTTTATGGAATCTAGTTCATATACATATATCTAAATATTTTTCAAAAAATAATAAAATAAAAATCTCATCATTAACCCCCTCTCAATTTATTTTATATCGCAAAACCCAGAAAACAATAAAAAAAGCTACTGAAGATATGATCTTTCGGCATACGTTTAATACTGTAATAGCAAAAGTAATGGAATTAACTAATTTAGTATCACGTTTTCTTGATTATAGTATCCTGGGGTTATCTGTAATTAGGGAAGCTTTGAAATCTATTATATTAATAATGTCACCAATCGTTCCGCACATTACCCATGTATTATGGAAAAAACTGGGATACGAACATCCCGTTATTGATGCAAATTGGCCAAAGTTTAATAAACAATGCTTATTAGAAAAATTAATTACCGTGGTTGTACAAATTAATGGAAAGTTCCGTAAAATATTAAAATTCCCTATAAATTATGGTCCCAAAAAACTGGCAATCGGTATTTTATCCTCTAAACATATAAATTGTTACCTAATAGGAAAACTCATTAATAAAATTATTATCGTACCAGAAAAAATAATTAATATAGTAGTTAAAAAATGAAGATATTTTCTTATCAGCTTTCTGAGTATTTAAACAACAATTTCTCTACCCTTTATCTTTTATCTGGATCTGAACCTGTGGTATATCTGGAAGTCTGTGACATGATTCGTGCAAAATTTACTTCATTAGGTAGGGTATATCGTAAAGTACTATATATAGAAAAAGAAAAAAGCTGGAGCAAACAACTATTGAAAGTCTCTACTAATTTATCACTTTTTGCCATACTTAAGCTCATAGAAATACAATTTCTTAGACTCCCACCCAATCTTCAATATATTAAAAATCTTCATAAGCTATTAAAGAGTAATAATATTTTTTTATTGATTATGATTCCACATTTAGATTATAAAATACAACAAACAAAATGGTTTAAAGATCTAGAAGCAATTAGCGTTTTTGTACCTCTTCCAGAAATAGAAGATATTTCTGGTTGGATTTTTAATCGAGCAGAAAAAAAACATAAAATCAGTCTTAATATAGATGCTCTCTCACTTTTAAACCAGCGTTTTGAAGGTAATTTAATTGCCTTGGATAAATTAATATCCAATAACCCTAAGTTTTTAAAGGCACAGGATATATTAAAGACTCTTCCGGATAATTCACGATTTAATGGAATTGATTTGCTGGATGCTTGTATTTTAGGTGACCCGCTTCGCTGCATATGTATTATTCAATTCTTGCAACTCTCAGATTTTGATGTATCTATTATTTTATGGAATTTAATTAGTGAATTCCGTATATTTATATTTAAAGCAGTGGGTATAAAAAAAATAAATAAAAAACATAAAAAAGCACTACAAAGGTTATCTATTTCTTCCATACATAATATGTTTTTATTTGCTCAATATTTAGACAATGCCATTAAACATAAACATGAGCATAATATCCTTTGGGTATTCTTGAATAATTTAGTTCTAATGTTAGCAGGAGCTCTTAAACCTTATGAATAGTAGTACCTAATGTTGAAAAAGCTGCTTCGTGTATTGCTTCTGAAAGGGTAGGATGAGCAAAACATGTTAATGCCAAATCCTCAGCACTTGAACTAAATTCCATTGCAATAACACCCTGAGCAATTAATTCACTAGCATTTTGGCCCATTATATGAACCCCTAAAATTCTATCATTTCCAGCATCTACCATTATTTTAACCATACCTTGTAGTTCATTATTTGCCTTAGCTCTTCCGCAATTGGAAAACGGAAAAATCCCTACTTTATATTTAATTCCTGCTGATTTAAGCTGCTGTTCAGTTTTTCCCACCCAAGCAATTTCTGGGCTTGTGTAAATCACCCATGGAATAGTCTCATAATTTATCTGTACATTATTACCAGCTATATTTTCAGCTACCATAATACCTTCTTGTGCAGCTTTATGTGCTAACATAGGACCCCTAACTACGTCTCCTACAGCATAAATTCCTGGTATACTTGTTTTACATTGTTGGTCAACTTTGATAAATCCTTTATCATCTAACTCTATCCCGCTACTTTTATCTATTAGCTTATGTGTATAAGGTATCCTACCTACACAAACTATCAACTTATCAAAAATTAAGCTCTGCTCACCAAATTGATCCATAAACTTAACTTTAACTTCTTTATTTTTAACTTCGCAACCCATAATACGCACATTTAATTTAATATTTAACCCTTGTTTTGTTAATATTTTTGATATTTCTTTAGCTAAACTTTCATCTACAGCTGGAAATACTTGATCTAATGCGTCCAATATAGTAACCTTGCTGCCAAGTCTGCTCCAAACTGAACCTACTTCTATCCCAATAATACCTGCTCCTATTATACCTAGGCGATTAGGTACATCCTGTAAACTTAATGCAGCTGCTGAGTCTATTATTGTATGTCCATTGAATGGAGCTTGCTTAATGCTGCTAGGAATAGATCCAGAAGCAATAATAATATTCTTAGCTTTAAAAATACTCTTTTTTCCGTTGTGATAAACTTCTACTTTTTTTTCATTTAAAATCTTACCAGTTCCTTTCAATACTGTAACCCCATTAGTTCTAAACAAAGCATCAATTCCATTAATTAAACTATAAACAATTTTATTTTTATGCCTTATCATCTTTTTTATATCGATCCTAAGCTTCTCAATCTTAATACCTAATTCTTCGAATTTATCCCTCGCCTCAATAAACTTATGTGATATTTCTAATAATGTTTTTGAAGGTATACATCCAACATTTAGGCAAGTCCCCCCATAAATCATTCTTCCATCTTCTTTGACCCATTTTTCAACACAAGCTGTTTTTAGCCCTAATTGGGCAGCTCTGATAGCCCCAACGTACCCTGCTGGACCTGCACCAATAACAAGTACATCAAATTTAGCTTCCATATTTATCTCGTTCATTTAAATATTTAATATAAACCGTATAGGGTTTTCTAAAAGCTCCTTAACTAAATTTAAAAATTGTACTGCATCCTTCCCATCAAGTATACGATGATCATAAGACAACGCTAAATACATCATCGGACGTATAACTATTTCTCCATTTAAAACTACTGGCCGGTTTTGAATTTTGTGCATGCCCATTATCGCTGTTTGAGGGGGGTTAATAATAGGAGTAGAAAAAAGAGATCCAAATACCCCCCCATTACTTATAGTAAAAGTTCCACCAGTAATTTCTTTAATACTTAATTTTCCATTAATACCACGTCGCCTGTAATCCATAATTAATTTCTCAATATCTACTATTTCCATAGACTCAGTATTTCTTAATATTGGAACAACTAAACCCCTCTTGGTAGAAACTGCTATTCCAATATCTTGATAATTATGATAAATAATTTCTTTAGCATCAACATCAATAAATGCATTAACTTTAGTAAACTGTTTTAGCGCCACAGTACAAGCTTTTACAAAAAAACCCATTAATCCTAGCTTCGTACCATGTAGTTCTTTAAATAGTTCCCTATATTGTGAGCGTATCTCTCTTATCTTACTCATATCTACTTCATTATAAGTAGTTAACATTGCAGCATTTTGCGCTTTTCCTATCCGTTTAGCCATCGTCTGCCGTAATCGGCTCATCTTTACCCTTTTTTCTCCGACTTCTTTATTAGAAGATATTTCTTTATTAGAAGATATTTCTTTATTAGAAGATATTTCTTTATTAGAAGATATTTCTTTATTAGAAGATATTTCTTTATTAGAAGATATTTCTTTATTAGAAGATATTTCTTTATTAGAATATATTTCTTTATTAGAATATATTTCTTTTTCTACAACAATAATACCTAGCACTTGCTCTGATTTACATGGCTTACCTGCTGGAATCTTTATATCTTTAATAATTCCTTCTGCTGGTGACACAACCTCTAGCAATACTTTATCAGTTTCTACTTCAACAATATTTTCATCTCGTGAAATTTTTTCCCCAGGTTTTTTATACCACTTAACAACTGTACCTTCATTTACTGATTCAGGAAAGCTAGGAGCTTTTATATCTATATATTTAATGTTAATTATCCTTTTTATTTTATTGCGTTAAAGGCTTCTTTTATTAAATTAGCCTGCTGTTTAATATGTAACTCAATATAACCAGATGCTGGTGCTGCTGCAGCAGTCCGACCTACAAATTTTAACTTTTTTTTAAGCTTCTTCTTATTACATAATTTAATTAAATAGTACTTAATTTGATACCAAGCTCCTTGATTTTTAGGTTCTTCTTGACACCATATAATATGTGAAGCCTTAGAGTAAATAGATATTTTTTCTATAATACTTTTAGTAGGAAAAGGATAAATCTGTTCGAGTCGTAAAATAGCAATATCATTAATATTATTTTCTTTACGATATCCAACCAACTCGTAATATACTTTACCTGATGTAATTATAATTCTTTTTACTATATTCGGATCAATTCTCTCTGTTTCACCAATCACCATTTTAAAACTTCCATAAGATAAATCTTCTAAACTAGACTTAGCATATTTATGCCGCAATAAACTTTTTGGTTGCATCAATATTAATGGTTTTCGTAATTTGCGTCTTACCTGCCTACGTATTAAATGATATAGTTGGGAAGGATTTGAAGGTATGCATATTTCCATATTTTGTTCCGCACATAACTGAAGAAATCGTTCAACACGAGCAGAAGAATGCTCTGGACCTTGACCTTCATAACCATGTGGTAGTAATAAAGTTAGACCGCTTAACCTTCCCCACTTAGTTTCACCAGAAGATATAAATTGATCAATCACTACCTGGGCTCCATTAGCAAAATCTCCAAACTGAGCTTCCCAAGCTACGAACATATTTTGTGATGTAGTAGAATAACCATATTCAAAAGCTAGCACTGCTTCTTCTGCAAGAATAGAATCCACTATAGTAAACTTCGGCTGCCCTTTTTTTATGTTTTGCATAGGTATCCATACTGTTCCATCTTTTTTACTATGGATTACTGCATGCCTATGAGAAAAAGTTCCTCTTCCTGTATCTTGACCAGTTAAACGAATGGCATAACCTTCATCTAATAAAGTAGCATATGATAACATCTCAGCAAAACCCCAATTTATATTCATCCCACTGCTATTTACCATTTTACGGCGATTTTCGTAAATTTTAGCAACTTTACTTTGAACTTCGATTCTGCCCAAATGGCACATTTTTACCGTTAATTCCTGCATCCGATCAAGTTCAAATGAGGTATCACAATTCTCCTCATCATAATATTTGTACATAATAAAACTTGATTTTTTTTTATATGAATTCTTCTTAGCATAATAATCTAATTTCTGGCGATATAAATACACCATATTTTTAACCTCATTCTCTGATATTAAACCTTGTTTTAATAAATATTTTGAATAAATTTCCCGTGTAGTTTGGTGCTTTTTTATTTTTTTATACATTATTGGTTGTGTTATTGATGGGTCATCTGATTCATGATGGCCGTTCCGTCTATAACATATCATATCAATTACTACATCTTTTTTGAATTTATTTCTATAATCAACTGCTAATTGTGTTACATATTGCCCCGCTTCAGGATCATCTCCATTTACATGAAAAACAGGATATTGAAACATTTTTGCAATCTCACTACTATATTTAGTTGATCGTGCATTGTGTCTAGAAGTAGTAAAACCTATCTGATTATTAATTATTATATGTAAAGTACCACCTGTATTATATCCCTTTATTTTTGACATTTGTAATGTTTCCATTACTACACCTTGTCCAGAAAAGGCTGCATCACCATGTACAACAATAGGTAAGACTTTTTTTCTTGCCATATCATTAATATAATCTTGTCTCGCACGAACCGCTCCTTCTATTACTGGATAAATAATTTCTAAATGTGATGGGTTAAATGCTAATTTTAAATGCACAACTCCACCTTTTGTCATTATATTTGAACTAAACCCCTGGTGATATTTCACATCACCAGAACCTGATTCATATATTTGTTTTCCTTCAAATTCATTAATTATATCTGCTGGTTTCTTACCTAAAATATTAAATAACACATTTATACGTCCTCTGTGAGCCATCCCTATAAAAATTTCTTTAATCCCATAACTTCCAGCCCGTTGAATTAATTCATATAACATAGGAATTAAAGTTTCTCCACCTTCTATACCAAACCGTTTAGTCCCAGGATATTTACGCGATAAATACTTTTCTAATCCTTCTGCTGCAGTAATTAATTCTAGAATATGCAAACTTCTTTTTTTTTGTGAGTATTTGTTACGAACAGATTCCAAACTTTGCTCCAACCACACTTTTTCTTCGTTGTTAATTATATGCATAAACTCACATCCAATTGATCCACAGTAAGTTCTATCCAAAAAATCAATAATTTCTTTTAATCTTGCTTTCTTATTACCAAATCCAGTATAAAATACTTTATTTATATCTTCTTTATTAAATTGATTAACTTTCTCTTTATTAAATTGATTAACTTTCTTACCATTTAGTGGGTCTAAGTTTGCTTTTAGATGCCCCATATAACGATACTCGTTAATAATTTGCAAAACACTCATTTGTTTTTTTATATTTTTTTCACTTTTTGAATTTTCTTTTGTTTTCACAATACATTTATTTTCTTTTTTACTAATCTCTTCAAAATATTGCCGCCATTCTTCAGAAATTTTATCCCCACTTTGGTATTGTTCGTATATTTCTTCTAAATAACTAACATTTTCTAATGCTATTTGCATATTTTTTTATAATATTCCTTTATTATTTTCTTTTCCTGTTCTAGTGTTATACCTCCTAATATATTTATTGCCTGCTCCAAACGTATTCGCGTTATATCTTTACCAATAATACCCAAAGTCTCAATTACCGATGTAGAAATTAATCTTCCATTTATTGCAATAAATATTGGAGCCATTATTGTTTTCATTTTAATTTTAAAATGGTTAGATAATTGTTTAACCTTATATAGTATAGTTACCTTTTCCCATTTTTCTATATATTCTAACTGCAACCATAAAACTTTAAGTACTTTAATTTGCAGGGTGGTTTTCAAAGAAATAACTTTAAAATCTTCTGTTTTTAAGTTAGGTAATCCAGAAAACAAATGTTCAGAAAAAGGGATAATATCAGTTAAAATTTTTATCCGAGGTTTAATTGATGGGAAAATCTTATATATATAGTCTTTTGCCCATTCATACATAACCTTAATTAAAGTTTTATCTTCCATTGACCGGATATAAATACCATTTAACCAAGTCAATTTGTCTAAATCAAATATTGGACCTCCTAAAGATATACTCTGAAGATCAACATTTATATCTTCTATAGAAAAATTTTCTTTTATAGAATTTTTAATCCCAGCAATACTACCTAAGTAATTTCTTATTGTTTGGGGTAAATAACCCATTTTACGATAATATTCAAGTGAATTATTTTGTTTGCGTTTAGATAGTTTTGATCTATCTGTATTACGTAATAATGGTAAGTGACAAACTTCGGGAAATTTCCAACCTAAATATTCATAAATCAACTTATGTTTTGGAGTAGAATTTATCCATTCTTCCCCCCTTATTACATTAGATATCCCCATCAAATAATCGTCTACTACATTCGCTAAATGATAAGTAGGGGTTCCGTCAGATTTTATTAAAATTTGTGAATCAACCTGAGACCAATTCATTTTAATCTTACCCCTCAACACATCATTAAATACGCATACTCCTTTATTAGGAACTTTAAGCCGTATTACATAAGGCCATTTGTATTTTTTCCTAAATTTTAATTCTTTATAATCTAACTGTAAATCTTTTTCTTTTAATGCTTTATCAAATTTACATTTCCGTAATTTTTCTAGTTCTTTACTAGTACGATAACATTTAAATACCTTACCTGAATTAATTAATTTCTCAACATATTTTTTATAAATCTCATTACGTTCGCTTTGCCTATAAGGCCCAAACTTTCCTCCAATATCTGGTCCTTCATCCCATTTTAAGCCTAACCAATCTAATGATTCTAAAATTTTTTTTTCAAATTTCCTTTTTGATCGCAATCTATCTGTATCTTCAAGTCGAAGAATTACTTTTCCATTATTAGTACGAGCAAAACAAAAATTTAATAAAGCTATATAGGCTGTCCCGATATGTGGGCTTCCTGTAGGTGAAGGTGCAATCCGTGTGCGTATCTTCTTCATCTATCTAACTGTAATAAATTTTGATGTCTTTTTCCGATCCCCTTTCCTACGTCGTAATCTACTTTTTCTTAACCCACCACCTGCCCCTTTTTTAGGCATTTCATGAATTTTAGCCTCTTTTTCACGTGCTAAATGTGCAAATACTGCTGCTAATTCTATTGGATTTAAGCCTTTATCTACTAATTCTTGTACTAAATACCGTTGATCTAAATACCGTTGATTATAATTTCTAGAAGCTAATATTGTAGTTACACGATTTTTAAAAACCCGATCACGATGATCTCTTAATGCCTTTACATCTGGGATTTCCATTATTTCCATCTTTTGTCCAAGAGCTTTTTCTAACCATTTTCTTTTTCGTAATTCGCTTCTATTTACAAAAGTAATAGCTGTTCCTCCCCGTCCAGCCCTTCCTGTCCTTCCTATCCGATGAATGTATGCTTCTTTATCATTTGGTATATCATAATTAATCACATGAGTAATACTAGGAAAGTCAAGTCCTCTAGCAGCGATATCTGTAGCAACTAATATATTAACTTTACCTAACTTTAATCTATATACAGTTCGGTCCCGTAATTTTTGATTTAAATCACCAGAAAGGGCTGCTGCTGAAATACTACGTGAAGTTAATTTCTCCACTAACTTGCTACAAGAAGCTCTAGTACGCACAAAGACAATTGCTGCATTAATTTTATAAATTTCTATAATCCGCGCTAATGCTTCAATTTTAGCATTATTTTCAATTTTACATAACTTTTGAATAATAGTATTTTTTACTGTTTTATATTCAATCTGAATTTTTATAGGATTAACTAAATAACGATTAACTATTGGTTCTATTTCGAAAGGTAATGTTGCAGAAAAAAACACTTTTTGGGTAGTTTCTGGCATCTTTTTTAGTATTATTTCTATATCTTCTATAAAACCCATACGTAACATTTCATCAGCTTCATCCAGTACCAGGGCATTTAGATGTTTTAAATTCATAGAACCTCTTATTAAATGATCTATAACACGTCCAGGAGTCCCTACTACAATATGAGCACCTTTATTTAAACCACGTAATTGCTCTCTATATTCTTGACCACCACATATAGTAATAACGGAAATATTTTTTACATATTTGCCATATATAAGAAAATTTCCAGAAACTTGTTGTGCAATTTCACGAGTAGGAGCTAAAACTAATACTTGCGTATGCTTAATAGTTACATCTATTCTAGTTAATAAAGGTAATGCAAAAGCTGCTGTTTTTCCTGTTCCTGTTTGAGCTTTACCTAATAAATCACGTCCTTCAAGTAACCAAGGAATTGTTTTTATTTGTACAGTGAAAGGATTTTCATATTTAATAGACTTCAAAACCGCAGGTAATAAAGCAAACTTTTTAAATTTAATTTTATAATAATAACTCGAATTCATTTTACACCTTCTAACTTTATAATAGCCTGACGAAACCTAGTCTCACATGAGGAGAACCTCATACTACCTTCGGCGTTAGGTGATTTAACTTCTGAGTTCGGAATGGTATCAGGTTGGTCCCACCAACTATAATCGTCAAGCTAAATCTTTTTAAATAAACAGACTCTTTCAGGTACTATGTATGATAAAGCCTCACGGACTATTAGTACACGTTAGCTTAAAGTGTTTACCACTCTTCCACACCGTGCCTATCAACCTCGTCATCTTCAAGGGTCCTTTAGGGGTATTACCCTGGGAAGTCTTATCTTGAAGTGGGCTTCCCGCTTATATGCTTTCAGCAGTTATCCCTTCCGAACTTAGCTACCCGGCTATGCCATTGGCATGACAACCGGAACACCAGTGGTTCGTCCACTCTGGTCCTCTCGTACTAAGAATAGCTCTTCTCAAACTTCCTACGCCCGCGGTAGATAGGGACCGAACTGTCTCACGACGTTCTAAACCCAGCTCGCGTACCACTTTAAATGGCGAACAGCCATACCCTTGGGACCTGCTTCAGCCCCAGGATGTGATGAGCCGACATCGAGGTGCCAAACACCGCCGTCGATGTGAACTCTTGGGCGGTATTAGCCTGTTATCCCCGGAGTACCTTTTATTCGTTGAGCGATGGCCCTTCCATACAGCAACCACCGGATCACTAGAACCTACTTTCGTATCTGCTCGACTTGTTGGTCTCGCAGTTAAGCACCCTTATGCTCTTACACTCTACGTACGATTTCCGACCGTACTGAGGGTACCTTTGCGCTCCTCCGTTACTCTTTGGGAGGAGACCGCCCCAGTCAAACTACCCACCACACACTGTCCTTATACCGGATAACGGTATTAAGTTAGAAAGTAAATAATATTAGGCTGGTATTTCAAGGCTGACTCTATAAAACCTAGCGGTTTTACTTCACTGTCTCCCAGCTATCCTACACAAATAATCTCCACTTTCAATATGAAGCTATAGTAAAGGTTCACGGGGTCTTTCCGTCTTACCGTGGGTATACTGCATCTTCACAGCAATTTCAATTTCACTGAGTCTCGGATGGAGACAGTGTGGCCATCATTACGCCATTCGTGCAGGTCGGAACTTACCCGACAAGGAATTTCGCTACCTTAGGACCGTTATAGTTACGGCCGCCGTTTACTGGGGCTTCGATTAAGAGCTTTGCTTGTTATAGCTTACCCTCTCAATTAACCTTCCAGCACTGGGCAGGCGTCACACTCTATACATCCGCTTACGCGTTAGCAGAGTGCTGTGTTTTTAATAAACAGTTGCAGCCACCTGGTATCTTCGACCGATTCTTGCTTTACCTGTTTATAGGTTTTACAATAATTCGGCGCACCTTCTCCCGAAGTTACGGTGCCATTTTGCCTAGTTCCTTCACCCGAGTTCTCTCAAACGCCTTAGTATACTCTACTTAACCACCTGTGTCGGTTTGTGGTACGGTCATATGTAATCTGACGCTTAGAGGTTTTTCCTGGAAGCATGGCTTCAACGACTTCACTAACTTTAATAAGTTAGTTTCGTTTCATACCTTAGTTTTATTAAGAAATCGGATTTACCTAATTTCTAAACCTACATATTTTTACCCAGACAACCACCGCTGGGCTCGCCTAGCCTTCTCCGTCACCCCATCGCAATATACATATGGTACGGGAATATTAACCAGTTTTCCATCGATTACGCTTTTCAGCCTCACCTTAGGACCGACTAACTCTGCTTCGATTAACGTGGAACAGAAAACCTTAGTTTTTCGGCGGGGATGTTTCTCACATCCCTTATCGTTACTCATGTCAGCATTCGCACTTGTGATATCTCCAGTATACTTTACAATATACCTTCCCAGACTTACACAACGCTCCTCTACCGCTTATATTTTCAATATAAACCCGTAGCTTCGGCACTTAGTTTTAGCCCCGTTATATTTTCCGCGCTGGAGAACTAGACTAGTGAGCTATTACGCTTTCTTTAAAGGGTGGCTGCTTCTAAGCCAACCTCCTAGCTGTCTTAGTCTTCCCACATCGTTTTCCACTTAACTAAGATTTTGGGACCTTAGCTGACGGTCTGGGTTCTTTCCCTTTCCACTATGGATGTTAGCACCCATAGTGTGTCTCCTATGCTGCACTCATTGGTATTCGTAGTTTGCCTCGTTTTAGTAAGTCTAGATGACTCTCCCCCGAAACAGTGCTCTACCCCCAATGGTAATACATAAGGCGCTACCTAAATAGCTTTCGAGGAGAACCAGCTATCTCCGAGCTTGATTAGCCTTTCACTCCGATCCACAAGTCATCCGAGTCTTTTTCAACAGACCCCGGTTCGGTCCTCCAATTAATGTTACTTAATTTTCAACCTGCTCATGGATAGATCGCTCGGTTTCGGGTCTATTTCCGGCAACTATACGCCCATTTAAGACTCGGTTTCCCTGCGCCTCCCCTATCCGGTTAAGCTTGCTACCGAAAATAACTCGCTGACCCATTATACAAAAGGTACGCAGTTACCTTGATTTTTTAGGCTTCCACTGCTTGTACGCATACGGTTTCAGGATCTATTTCACTCCCTTAACTAGGGTTCTTTTCACCTTTCCCTCACGGTACTTGTTCACTATCGGTCAGTCAATAGTATTTAGCCTTGGAGGATGGTCCCCCCTTCTTCAGTCAAGGTTTCTCGTGCCCCGACCTACTCTATTTCACAATTAATAAGTTTTAAATTACAGGACTATCACCTACTCTGGTACAGCTTTCCATCTGTTTTATCTAACTTATATAATTGCTTAATGGGCTTTTCCCTTTTCGCTCGCCACTACTAAGGGAATCTCATTTGATTTCTTTTCCTCAAGGTAATTAGATGTTTCAGTTCCCTTGGTTTGCTTCTGTAAGTTATATCTTCCCCTACAGATCCTGTCTTTTCAGTAGGTTACCCTATTCAGAATTCGCCGGGTTATAAGTTACTCGCCACCTAACCGGCGTTTAACGCAGGCTGTCACGTCTTTCATCGCCTTTGACTGCCTAGGCATCCACCATATGCGCTTAATCGCTTTATCACAATTTAATAACCTTTTAAGAGTCTATTTAATTCTTTTGGGTCTGGGCAGACTTGAACTACCGACCTCACTCTTATCAGGAGTGTGCTCTTCCATCTGAGCTACAGACCCACTACTATATGTAAGTACTTAGTTCATAAAGACTATAACTGTTAAGGAGGTGATCCAGCCGCAGGTTCCCCTACTGCTACCTTGTTACGACTTCACCCCAGTCATGAAACACACCGTAGTAACTGTTCTCCATTAGGTTAAACTAGCCACTTCTGGTGCCATTCACTCCCATGGTGTGACGGGCGGTGTGTACAAGGCCCGAGAACGTATTCACCGCGACATTCTGATTCACGATTACTAGCGATTCCTACTTTATGGAGTCGAGTTGCAGACTCCAATCCGAACTGAGACAATCTTTCTGGGATTAGCTTCACGTTACCGTTTTGCGACCCTTTGTCTTCGCCATTGTAGCACGTGTGTAGCCCTACTCATAAAGGCCATGATGACTTGACGTCGTCCCCACCTTCCTCCGGTTTTTCACCAGCAGTCTCCTTAAAGTTCCCGCCATTACGCACTGGCAAATAAGGACAAGGGTTACGCTCGTTACGGGACTTAACCCAACATTTCACAACACGAGCTGACGACAGCCATGCAGCACCTGTCTCAAAGTTCCCGAAGGCACATTTTCATCTCTGAAAATTTCTTTGGATGTCAAGAGTAGGTAAGGTTCTTCGCGTTGCATCGAATTAAACCACATGCTCCACCGCTTGTGCGGGCCCCCGTCAATTCATTTGAGTTTTAGCCTTGCGGCCGTACTTCCCAGGCGATCAACTTATCGCGTTAGCTTCGCCACTAAATTATTTAATAATCCAACGGCTAGTTGATATAGTTTACGGCGTGGACTACCAGGGTATCTAATCCTGTTTGCTACCCACGCTTTCGCACCTCAGCGTCAGTGTCAGTCCAGAAGGCCGCCTTCGCCACTGGTATTCCTCCAGATATCTACGCATTTCACCGCTACACCTGGAATTCTACCTTCCTCTACTGCACTCTAGTTCTTCAGTTCATTATGCCGTTCCTAGGTTAAGCCTAGGTATTTCACACAATGCTTAAAATACCGCCTACATGCCCTTTACGCCCAGTAATTCCGATTAACGCTTGCACCCTACGTTTTACCGCGGCTGCTGGCACGTAGTTAGCCGGTGCTTCTTCTGCGAGTACCGTCATTTTTATAAATTATTAGTTTATAATATTTCTTCCTCGCTGAAAGTGCTTTACAACCCTAAGGCCTTCTTCACACACGCGGCATGACTGGATCAGGGTTTCCCCCATTGTCCAAGATTCCCCACTGCTGCCTCCCTTAGAAGTCTGGGCCGTATCTCAGTCCCAGTGTGGCTGGTCATCCTCTCAGACCAGCTACGGATAGTCACCTTGGTAGGCTTTTACTCTACCAACTAGCTAATCCGACATAGATTCATCTATTAGCGCAAGGTTGATTATCAATCCCCTGCTTTGTCTCGTAAGACTTATGCGGTATTAGCGTACATTTCTATACGTTATTCCCCACTATTAGGTAGATCTCCATGTTTTACTCACCCGTTCGCCGCTTGCCAGCAAAATAAGTTATTTAATTATTTTCTGTTGCCGCTCGACTTGCATGTGTTAGGTCTGCCGCCAGCGTTCAATCTGAGCCATGATCAAACTCTTTCTTTACTTTTTTTCTCTTTTTTTTTGGTCTTTATCTGAACCAAGTACCTACTTAATTTTAAATCTTAAATAGATATTATTTATATATAATTTTTTTATATTGTCAATTTTAAATTCTTATTTAATTACTATTTTTTTTAATTCTGATATAATTATATTTGCTTTATCTCGTGCTATATTTTCTCCTTTTTTAAGTATTTTTTTTAGATACGTATAATCTTTTAAAAGTCTTAAATAAGTATCTCTTGAATAACGTAATGATTCATTTATATAATCAAAAACTATTTTTTTTACTTTAATCCAACTTATACCTTCATTATATTTATTTTTTAAATAATTAATTTCTTTTTTACTTGCAAATGCTGAGTATATTTGAAATAAAGTACAATTTTTTATATTTTTAGGATCACTCGCTTTACTTGAATTAGTTTTTATTTTAATTATCATATTATATAATGTTTTTTCTGTACAAAATAAAGGTATAGTATTACCATAACTTTTAGACATTTTTCGGCCATCTAAACCATTTAGAAGTTTATTTTTTTTATCTACTTTTATTTTTGGTAAAATAAAATATTTTCCATAAATTTTATTAAATCTTAAAGCAATATCTCTTGTTATTTCGATATGTTGAAGTTGATCATTTCCTACTAAAACAAAATTTGCATGAAACAATAAAATATCAGCAGCCATAAGTAAAGGATAACTATATAAACCCATATTAATATAATTTTTTTCAGTTATAAATAATGACTTAAAAGCATGAGCTCTATTTAATAAACCTTTAGAACAAATACAAAATAAAAACCACATTAATTCAGTAATTTCTGGTATAGCTGATTGACAATATAAAATTACTTTATTTGGGTCCAACCCAATTGCTAACCAAGCTGCCAATATTTCTATTTTATATTTCTTTATTTTTTTAGGATCTTTTAATTTTATTAAAGCATGTAAATCAGCAATAAAATAATATGATTTTATATTTATATTTCTACTAAAATCAACTGAAGGACGTAGAGCCCCAATATAATTTCCTAAATGAGGAGCTCCATTTGGAGTAATTCCACTAATTAAATTTAATTTCTCCATTTATTTAGATTCACGATAAATAACATGTTTACGTATTTTTGGATCATATTTTTTTAATTCTAATTTCTTAGGATTATTCCTTTTATTTTTATAAGTTGAATAAAAATGACCAGTTCCTAGAGTAGAAACTAACTTTATTTTTTTTCTCATAACAATTTATCCAATATAATCTTTTTTTTATTTAATATTTTTTCTATCCCATATTTATCTAATATACGCATACCTTTTGTAGAAATACGTAATTTAATATAACGATTTTTATTATTTATCCAAAATCGATGATTTTGTAAATTAGGCATAAATCTTCTACGTGTTTTTCTATTTGAATGAGAAACATTATTACCTTGCATTGGTTTTTTATAAGTTACTTGGCATTTTTTAGCCATTTATTTTCCTTATTTATTTTTTTTTATTGACATCTTAATATAATTTTTTATTTTTTTTATTGCGCTTTTTTCTAATTGACGGATCCTTTCAGCTGATACACCATAAATATCAGCTAATTCATGTAATGTTGCTTTTTGTTCATTCAACCAACGTTGCTTTAAAATATCTCTTACACGTTCATCAAGTTTATTTAAAGCTACATATAACCGTCTGAAAGTATATTTTTCGAAATCATATTTTTCTAATAATATAGCAGGATCAAATCTTGAATCTTCAATATAATTAGAAGGATTTTGATATTTATTATTATTTTCTTTATCTTCAATTTGATTATCAAAACCAGAATCATTTGATGATAATCTACCTTCCATTTCTCTAACTACATTAGGATTTACATTAAGATCATTAGCTATTGCTTTTATTTCATCATTATTTAACCAATTAAAACGTTTTTTTGCACTTCTTAAATTAAAAAATAATTTACGTTGAGATTTTGTAGTAGCTACTTTTACAATCCTCCAATTTCTTAAAACATATTCATGTATTTCAGCTTTTATCCAATGTATAGCAAAAGAAACTAACCTCACACCATGAGAAGGATCAAAACGTTTTACTGCTTTCATTAAACCTACATTACCTTCTTGAATAATATCAGATTGCTGTAATCCATATCCAGAATAAGTCCGTGCAATATGAACTACAAACCGTAAATTAGACATTACTAAACAACGAGCTGCTTCTAAATCTCCTTTCTTTCTTAATCTTATTGCTAAATCATGTTCTTCTTTAGCTGTAAGTAATGGTATTCCTATCACGGTTTGAATATAACCATTTATATTTTTTTCTGGATAAATTTTTATCATAGCCTACTCATCATTCCACTAAAAATTTTTACTCCTAAAATAAATTATTTAATTTGAAATTATATCATAATTTTTATATTATTTATTAAAGGATCAATATGATTAGATTAATAGGTGGTAATAATAAACGTAGTTCCCTTAAATTTACAGCTAGAATTCTCCCAGGTATTCGACCTACTTTAATTAGTGTAAGAGAAACATTATTTAATTGGATAACAATAAATTATATAAAAAATAAAAATATTTTAGATTTATACGCAGGGAGTGGTTCATTAGGTTTTGAATCTATTTCTAGAGGCGCAAAACATGTAGTTTTTATTGAAAATAAAAAATATTTAATTAACTATTTATACATTAATAGAAAAAAAATAAAAAAATTAAACTCTATTAAAATAATAAAAAATAATTCTATTACTTATATTAATAAATTAGCTTATATATCTTTTGATTTAGTTTTTATAGATCCCCCTTTTTATCACGGGTTAGCATATCCTACTTGTAACTTATTAGAATCAAACGGGTGGGTTAATGATAATTCATTAATATATTTAGAAGTAGAATCTAAATTAGATTTATTTTTTTTACCTAACTCCTGGAGATTATATAAAGAAACTTACTATGGAAAATCTCATATACTTCTTTATCGGCGAGCCTTATCTAATTTGACGCATAAAAGGAAATAATAATACATCACGAATTGAATCTTTATTTGTAAGAATCATAATAAGACGATCAATACCTAAACCTTGGCCAGCTGTTGGGGGCAGTCCGTATTCTAAGGCACGTATATAATCATTATCATAATAAAACATATCATTAATATCTTTTTTTTTACTCTGTAATTTAAATCTTTTAGATTGTTCTATATAATCATTTAATTCAGAAAATCCATTAGCTATTTCTCTACCTCCTATAAATAATTCGAATCTTTCAGTTATATTTGAATTATTATCTTTCCTTCTAGCTAAAGGACTAATTTCAACAGGATATTCAGTAATAAACGTTGGTTTTATTAGTTTTCTTTCTACAATTACTTCAAATATTTTATTAAGCAATAAACCATAATTATTATAATTATCTACACTAATTCCAATCCGTTTAGACAAATAAAGCAAGTTTTCTAAATTTTCTAAATCAGATTTAATAATTGAAAACTTTTTACCATATTTTCTTATAGATTCTTGCATACTTAAACAATCAAAAGGTTCTGATAAATCAACAAATTTTTTTTTTCCTATATTAATATTAGTTGTTCCTAATGTTTCATTAGCTACAAATCTAATCAAATTTTCTGTAAGTTTCATCAAATCATTATAATCTGCAAAAGCCCAATAAAATTCTAACATAGTAAATTCAGGATTATGCCAAGTTGATATGCCTTCATTACGAAAATTTTTATTAATTTCAAATACCCGTTCAAATCCCCCAACAACCAACCGTTTTAGATAAAGTTCTGGCGCAATCCGTAAATACATTTTTATATTTAATGAATTATTATAAGTTACGAATGGTTTTGCTAAAGCACCACCTGGTTTTGAGTGTAATATAGGTGTTTCTACTTCCAGAAAATCAAGCTCATTTAAAAATTTTCTAATATAAGAGATAACCCGAGTTCGAATAATAAATCTTTTCCGTACTTCTTTATTCATAATCAAATCTAAATATCGAGCTCTATATTTAATTTCTTGATCTTTTATACCATGAAATTTATCTGGTAAAGGTCTTATACATTTAGTTAAAATATAAGCTTTTTTTACTAATAAATAAATTTCTCCTTTATTAGATTTATTAATTCCCCCTAGAGCTCCAATAATATCACCAATATCCCATTCTTTAATATTTTTATACAATTCATTAGAAATTCTTTTTTTATCTATATAAAGCTGAATCTTACTACTTACATCTTGTATAATTATAAAAGGTCCCCTTTTACGCATAACACGTCCAGCTACATATGCAGTATATTTAAATTTTACTAATTCTTCTTTTTTCTTTTTTCCAAAATCTTTTTTTAAATTATTTGAAATACTATCACGACGAAAATCATTAGGAAATGCACTTTTTCCTTTTTTTCTTGTTTTTTCACGTAATCCTTTCAGTTTATCAATACGTTCTCTTATTAAAGAATTTTTTATAATCAATTTATAATCCTTGCTTGAGACTTGCTTCAATAAATATATCTAAATCACCATTTAATACTTTTTCACAATTATTTTTTTGTATTCCTGTACGTAAATCCTTAATTCTTTGAGAATCTAACACATATGAACGAATTTGATTTCCCCAACAGATTCCTGCTTTAGTTTTTTCTATTATATTTTTTTCATTTGCTCTTTTTTTTTTTTCAATCTCATATAATTTTGTTTTCAACATTTTCATAGCACGTTCTTTGTTACTATGTTGGGAGCGCTCTGTTTGACATGAAACTACTATATTTGTTGGAATATGTGTAATTCTAACAGCAGAATCAGTTGTATTAACATGCTGACCTCCTGCCCCACTAGATCTATAAGTATCTATTCTTAAATCTTCTATATTTATATTTATTTTTATATTTTTTTCAATTTCTGGATAAATAAATACTGATGAAAATGAAGTATGTCGACGGTTATTTGAATCAAAAGGACTTTTGCGTACTAACCTATGAATCCCTTTTTCAGTCCGTATCCAGCCAAATGCATATTCCCCTTTTATATGTAAAGTTGCAGATTTTATACCTGCTTTTTCACCTATTGTTAAATTTATTATTTCAGTTTTAAACTTATGACTTAAAGCCCATCTTAAATACATACGTAACAACATATTTGACCAATCTTGTGATTCTATTCCACCAGAACCTGCTTGAATTTCTAAATAAGCATTATTTATATCCAGTTTGCCTGAAAATATAAGAATACATTCTAATTTTGATAAATTTCTTTCTAAGATTATTAAATCTTCTTTAATTAAAAATAACGTGTTTTTATCTGATTCCATTATAGCTAACTGTAATAACTCTGTATTATTAAATAATTCATTAAGAATTTTATTTATAATATTTTTAACCCAATTATTTTTTATTTTTTTAAATTTATATTCTTTCTTATCAAAGATAATCCTTAATTTTAGAATACCGGTCATATAAATTTTTTATTTTTATTTTTAATTTTTGTATATTTTCATACATATATATTTTATATCCTTATTTTATATTACAATACACTAAACATATAATTATGTACCTTCTTTAGATTAGCAGGTAAAATACAATATCTCTCTTCTTTTTTTAATAATTCTTTAATTGAACTAGGTAAATATATTTCAATTCCTGCTTTAAGAACTGTCTCATAAAATTTTGCTGGATGAGCTGTAGCCAGACTTATCATAGGTATTCCTGGGTAAGTATTACATCTTTCAGCAGCTATTAACCCAATAGCTGTATGTGGGTCAACAATAACCCCATTACGTTTATAAATCTTACGTATAACAGACAAAATCATTTTATCATTTACACTTGTACTATAAAATATATTTCTTAATTTGCTTAAAGGTTTTTCATCTATTATAGTAGAATTTTTCTTATTAAATTTATTAAATAAAGCTTTAATAGCATTTGAATTTTTCTTATACGCATAAAAAAGTAACCGTTCAAAATTAGAAGAAACAACTATATCCATAGCAGGAGCTATGGTATTAACTAAATTATTTATAGAAAAATCATTATACTCTATTATTCGATGCAATATATTATTAGAATTAGTTGCAATAACTAATTGCTTAATAGGCAATCCCATTTTAGAAGCTAGATACCCTGCAAAAATATTTCCAAAATTTCCAGTAGGAACTGTAAAACTTATTTCTCGATACGGAGCTCCAACTG
The DNA here is from genome assembly GCF_000953295.1 of Candidatus Portiera aleyrodidarum. Taxonomy (GTDB): domain Bacteria; phylum Pseudomonadota; class Gammaproteobacteria; order Johnevansiales; family Johnevansiaceae; genus Portiera; species Portiera aleyrodidarum_A. The sequence goes on from NZ_LN649255.1 coordinate 98,076, forward strand.
AAATTGCTGAAACTATATAATATACTATTTGTGCTAAAATACGTGCCCAGTTTATCGAGTTTATAGCAATTAACCTTCTTCCTTTAATAAAACAATTTTTCTTAAAACTTTCTTTAACTATTGCCTGGGCATCATCAAAATTTCCTTTAATAGCTATATTATGTACATTATCTTTTTTTACTGTAGTCATTTGTCTTCTTTGTATTTCTGATATCATTTTATCAGGATGTAAAATGAATATTTCTAAATTATTACAATAACAAAAACCTGAAATAGCAGCTGATCCCGTATCTCCTGAAGTTGCTCCCATTACTACTGCTTTTTCATCACGTTTAGTTAAAAAATAGTCAATTAAATAACCCATGAATTGTAATGCTATATCTTTAAATGCTAATGTTGGACCATTAAATAATTCTAATAAAAAATTATTTTTTCCTATTTGCTTTAGAGGCACAATTGCATCACTCTTAAATCTTGTATAACTTTTTTTTATTAAAATTTTTAAAGTCTTATCATCAATATCATCAATAAAAAGACGCATTATACGAAAAGCTGATTCAGCATATGAACAATTATTTAATTCTATTAAATCTCTATGTGTAAATTTAGGTATTTTTTCTGGAACATACAACCCGCCATCTAGAGCTAAACCTGACATTACAGTTTCTTCAAAAGAAAGTATAGGTGCTTCACCTCGTGTACTAATATAACGCATTTTTACCATCCATAAATATTTTTCATCAAAATTAAAAGTTTTCAACCCTAATTCTTGTTATAGGTCCTAATATTTTATGTGTTGATTTGATTTTTCCTATAACTAAATCTATATTTGATTCTTTTGTACTATAAGTTAAGATAATAATAACAATTGACTTTCCCGTTTTTTTTTGTATTAGTTGCTTAATTCTTATTCCTTGTTTATAAAAAATCTTTGCTACCTTTGCTATCATCTTCAAACTGATAAGCAGAAATCTCAAATAATATTCTGTAATAATTTGATCTATTGGTAAAATAGGTAATTTTTCAATATCACTAAAAGCTAAATATGGAGTCCGATAATTATGTTTTGTAAAAATATCTCTATATACATCTAATAAATCTGCTACAATAGCTGATGCTGTTGGTTCGGACCCAGCACCTCTACCATAATATAAAGTTGGACCTACTGCATCTCCATTTATTTCTATTGCATTTTTTACTCCATTCACATTTGCTATTAATCTTTTTTTTGGTACCATAGCAGGATGAACCCGTAATTCTATTCCTTTTTTAGTACGTTTAGAAATCCCCAAATGTTTTATTTTATATCCTAATTTCTCTGCTTGTTTTACATCTTCTATAGTTAGACTTTTTATACCTTCAATATAAATTTTTTCAAATTGTAAATTCACCCCATAAGCAAGAGACGCTAAAATTGTTAATTTATGTGCTGCATCAAAACCTTCTACATCTAAAGTTGGATCTTCTTCCGCATATCCTAACAATTTAGCTTTATTAAGTATTTCTTCATAACTTTTACCTTTTTTCATATTAGTAAGTATATAATTTACTGTCCCATTTATAATTCCAATAATACTCTTAATCCTATTAGCACCTAAACCCTCACGTAACGATTTGATTATTGGTATACCTCCAGCTACTGCCGCTTCAAATGCTACCATTATACCTCTTTTTTCAGCTGCATAAAAAATTTCTTGTCCATGTAATGCAATCATTGCTTTATTTGCTGTTACAACGTGCTTATTATTTTTAATAGCTTCTAATACAAGTTTCTTAGCTACATTACAGCCCCCAATTAACTCTACTATTACATCAATCTTAGGGTTTCGTACTACTTCAAAAATATTTTTAGTTACTTTAATACCTGTTAAATCACACATTGAATTATCACTCCGTGTACCTATCTGTTCGATTATTAGAGGACGACCTATTCTACGAAAGATTTCATTATAATTCCTTTTTAATATATTAAATGTCCCTCCACCAACAGTTCCTAAACCACAAATCCCTACTCGTATCAATTTCATATTCCCCAAATATTAACTTATTTTTTTATTTTTTCTTTAATACGTGCCGTTTTACCTTTCCGATTACGAAGATAGTAAAGTTTAGATTTACGAACATCACCTTTTCTATTAATTTTTATACTAAATATACTTGTACTATAAGTTTTGAATGTACGTTCTATTCCTTTTCCATTATTTATTTTACGTACTATAAAAGAAGAATTTAAACCCCTATTGCGTTTACCAATAACTATTCCTTCAAAAGCTTGTAATCTTTCTATCGAACCTTCAATAACTTTTACTTGTACAATAACTGTATCTCCTGTTTTAATTTTTGGTATTAATTTTTTTTTCATTTGTTCTAATTCTATTTCTTGAATCAATTTATTCCTCATCGTATTTCACTCCAAACTTTTTTTCATTCAATTTACTATTATTATACCTTTAATTATATCTACATTATTAATAACACTGGTTGGTAAAAGATATTCTTTTGAATTTTTTTTATTATTTACTACTAAAACATCATTAGCCCCTGTTACAAAAATATAATTTACCTTGCCTATATATTTTTTTTCTTTATTAAAAACATTTAACTTTTCAAGTTGATACCAATAATATTCTCCTTTTGGTAATTTAGGTAAGATCTTATTTGGCAACTTTATTAAAGATCCAATAATAGCTTTTGCTTTTTCACGTGTTTTAATTCCGTTTAATTGCACAAGAATAAATCTATTAACTAAATATATATGTTTTACTTTAAAATATATATTTTTTCCTTTTATTTCTAATATCCATAATCTACTGTAGTCAATTATATTACATATTGGAGTTGTATAAGAGTAAATTTTTACCCACCCTTTAACACCATAAGTTTTAGTTATAATTCCCATTACTAAATTATTTTTAAGATTCACTTATATTTTTTTAATAAAAATAAAACCCTATCTGAAATTTTTGCACCTTTATTTTTCCAATAATCTAATCTAATGTGGTTAATACTTAATCTTTCTTCACCTTGAACTAAAGGATTAAAATATCCTAATTTTTCAATAAATCTACCATCACGAGATCTCCTAGAATCTTTAACATAAATATGATAAAAAGGTCTATTTTTACAACCTCTACGAGACAGTCGTATCTTTACCATAAATCTCCCTTTAATTTTATTAATTTTTATTTTTATCTATAATTTTATTTTTGTAAATCCATGGCATCATTCTACGTAATTTTTTTCCAATTTTTTCAATCTCATGTTCTGAATTAATACTACGGTTAGTTTTAAGTAAAGTAAATCCTGATTTTTTTTCAAGAATAAAATCTTTAGCAAACTTCCCATTTTGTATATCAGATAATACTTTTTTCATTACTTTTTTTGTTTCTTTATTTATAATTTTTGGCCCTGTTACATAATCCCCATATTCAGCTGTATTAGATATTGAATAACGCATCTCACTCAAACCACCTTCATATATTAAATCAACTATAAGTTTTAATTCATGTAAACATTCAAAATAAGCCAGTTCTGCTGAATATCCTGCTTCTACTAAAGTTTCAAATCCTGATACTATTAATGATGTGATCCCGCCACACAAGACTGCTTGTTCTCCAAATAAATCTGTTTCTGTTTCTTCTTTAAAACTCGTTTGAATAATCCCTGCTCTTCCGCTCCCAATAGCACTTGCGTAAGATAAGGCTATATCTTTAGCTTGACCTGATTTATCTTTATAAATTGCAATTATACTAGGTACGCCAGTTCCCTTTAGGTAAGTCGAACGTACTGTATGTCCAGGTGCTTTTGGGGCAACCATTATTATGTCTATATCTTCCCTTGGTTCTATTTGTTTATAATGAATATTAAAACCATGAGCAAAAATTAATACTGCACCTTTTTTTAACTTCTTTTCTACATACCGATAATAAATTTTTTTTTGTAATTCATCTGGAACTAACATAACTACAATATCTGAATCTATAATAGATTTTTCTATTAATTCTACTTTTAAATTAACTGCTTCTGCTTTTTTCCATGATTTTGAACCAGAATATAATGCTACTGTTACATTAACTCCTGAATCTTTTAAATTATTAGCATGAGCATTTCCTTGTGATCCATAACCTATTACAACTACTTTTTTTTGTTTAATTAAAGATTTATTACAATCTTTATCATAATATATTTTCATTTAATTTTACCTTTTATAATTTATTTATTTTTCTTTACTCAATACACGAGTAATACCAGAAACTCCAGTTCGTACTACTTCTGAAATCCCTACTATTGCCCTAATAAATGCATCTAATTTTTCTTCATCACCAGTTATTTGTATTATAAAATCTTTTGTAGTTACATCGACAATATTAGCTCTAAAAATTTCTGTAATTCTTTTAATTTCTGCCCGCATCTCATTTGTAAATGCTTTAACTTTTATTAACATTAATTCTCTAGCTATATGAGATACTTCTGTTAAATCTAATATTTGCACGACATCTACTAATTTATTTAATTGCTTTATAATTTGCTCTATTACACGTGCTTCTCCATTTGTAGTTAACGTTAATCTAGATAACGTTATATCTTCAGTATGAGCAACATTAAGAGTTTCAATATTAAAATTTCGTTGTGAAAATACTCCAACTATTTTAGATAACGCTCCTGGTTCGTTTTCTAATAATATTGATATTATATGACGCATATGATATTACTCCAATTTTGAAAGTAACATATCATTAATAGCTCCTAATGGTCTTTGCATTGGATATACGTGTTCATGTGGGTCGATATAGATATTTATAAATACTAACTCATTTTTATTTAAAAATACTTTTTCTAAAGCTGGTTCTAATTCTTCTATTAATTTTACAGATATTGCTTTAAATCCATACGCTTCAAATAAACTATGAAATTCAGGTAAAGATTCAACATAAGAATTAGCATGCCTGGATTTATAATTTATATCTTGCCATTGCCTTACCATACCTAGAGTACCATTATTTAAGTGTATTATTTTTAATGAAATATCAAATTGTTTACATGTTGATAATTCTTGCATCATCATTTGAAAACTTCCTTCTCCAGTAAACAATACAACTTGTTCTTTAGGAAAACTTAATTTAATTCCCATTGCTGCTGGCAAACCAAAACCCATTGTTCCTAAACCTCCAGATGTTATAAACCTATTAGGTTTATTAAACTTATAATATTGAGCCGTGAACATTTGATGTTGACCTACATCAGTTGCTATATAAGCTTCTCCTTTTGTTAGTTTATATACAGCTTCTATTACTTGTTGCGGTTTAATTAAATCTCTTTTAGTAGTTGTTTTATATAAGTTCCCATCTCTATTTGATATCCATTCATTTATACATTTCCACCAATTTTCCAATTTTTTTTTTCTAATCTCAATCTTATTTTTATTATAATTCTTTTTTATTTTTTTTAACATTACTGTTAATACTTTCTTAGCAGAACCTACAATAGGTACATCTGCTAATATAGTCTTAGAAATAGAACACGGATCAATATCTATATGAATTACTTTAGCATTAGGGCAAAATTTTTCTGTATTATTAGTTACCCTGTCATCAAATCTAGCACCTATACAAAAGATAATATCTGAATTATGCATAGCATTATTAGCTTCAAAAGAACCATGCATACCTGCCCAACCTAGACATTGAAAATCACTTTGTGGAAATGCCCCAATTCCCATCAAGGACGTAATAACAGGTATAAAAAGTAATTTAGCAACTTTAATTATTAATTTACTAGCTTCACCTGTTATTGCACCTCCCCCAGCAAATAATACAGGTCGTTCTGCTTTATATAATAATTTCAATGCTTTTTTTATATTTTTTTTAATATTATTTTCTTTATTAAAAGATCTTATATTCAACTTCTTAGGATAAATATACTCATACAAATCATGAGGAGAGGTCATATCTTTGGGAATATCTACTAAAACAGGCCCTAATCTACCTGAGCTAGCTATATAAAATGCTTTTTTTAATATGAGAGGTATATCAGCAGTATCACGAATAGTAAAACTATGTTTTACTATTGGCCTTGTTACTCCTACTATATCTGTTTCTTGAAATGCATCTTCTCCTATTAATTTACTTACAACCTGACCACAAAGGATTACCATTGGTATAGAATCCATATATGCAGTTGCGATCCCTGTTACTGCATTAGTAGCACCTGGTCCTGATGTAACTAATACTACACCTGGTTTTCCACTAGCTCTTGCGTACCCATCTGCCATATGAGTAGCAGCTTGTTCATGCCGAACCAAAATATGTTTGACTTCATCTTGTCGGAATAAAGCATCATAAATATGAAGAGCAGCTCCACCTGGGTAACCATATATATATTTTACGCCTTCATCTTTCATAAAGCGTATTATCATATCAGCTCCTGATAATAATTCCAATTTTAAGCTCCCTTAAATACTAAATAACTTTTTTTAGTTTAATAAATAAAAAAGAAGCTTTCAAGTATTAAATAATAACATAGTTCTATTAATTCCATTTTTTTTATGCTAATATAATTTTTATTTACTTTAAACTCTTTGGATAAGTAATTATGTTATTAGAATATATACATTATGTTATAATAGGTTTTATAACTTTATTACCTGTAGCTAACCCACTCACTAGCACTACTTTATTATTAATCTTGGGTAAGAAACTAAATACTTATGAACGTAATAAACAAATATATTTTGCTACTTTTTATGTAGCAATTCTAATGTTGATTTGTTTTTATGCTGGTAATGAAATTATAAATGCTTTTGGTATTTCTCTTAATGGTTTACGTATTACTGGAGGTATAATTTTATTTTATATTGGATTTAAAATGTTATTTAATTTAAATAATTCTTCTATAAAAGAAAAAAATAATAAACAAGATATATCTTTTGTTCCTCTAGCTTTACCTGGTACTATTGGGCCAGGTACTATCGCTTTAATTATTAATTCATCTTCAAAATTCCCTTCAACACTAATTATACATTGTGTAATATTTACTATTACAGCCTTAATTTCATTTATTTTTTTAATTAGTTTATTAAGTGCTAAAAAAATCTTTAAATTAATTGGTAACTCAGGTCTTGATGCTATTTCTCGGATTCTGGGGTTTCTATTAAGTTGTATGGGAGTACAATTTGTAATTACAGGTCTTCTTGATATAGTCTTATTGATTCTGAGATAATATCTCCTTTCTAAATACAAATTGATCCTTTTCAAGTACAACCTTAATAATATCTCCTTTAATAAAAGTTCCATACAACATTGCTTTTGATATAGGTTTTTCTAATATTTTTTGAATTACTTTTTTTATCGGGCTTGCTCCATATACTGGAGAAAATCCAAAAGAGGATATTTTTTCTAAAACATCTTGTGTAAGTTCTAATTTTATATTTTTTTTAGCTAACCGGGTTTTTAATTTCTTGATTTTTATAGAAACAATACTATTAATTTCATTAATAAATAAAGAATTAAATATTACGAAGTCATCAATAATTTTTATAAAATCAGGATTAAAATGAGCAGTAACTAATTCCATAACTACAAAATTTAGTTGAGTATATGATTCTCCAGCCAATCTCTTAATAATTTCATTTCCTAAATTTGTTATTATAATAATAATTGTATTTCTAAAATAGACATGACGGCCCTCATTATCAATAAAAATCCCAGTTTCTAATATTTGTATTAATATCTTACTATTAAATTGATCTACATTGTAAAGCAAGATAACTGAAAAAGGTCTAATAAAGAATAATCTTGAAATATAATTCTTATCAGACAAATCAATACGTACTATTTCTTCTGTATTAAAAATTAAATCCGATAAAACTTTACATAATTCTGTTTTTCCTACACCTGTTGGCCCAATAAATAAAAAAGAACAAATCTTATTTTTATTTTTCCTACCTGGAATAGAAATACGCCTCACGGAATTACAAACTGTATGAACTGCTTCAATTTGACCAATTATTCTCTTATGCAAGACATCTTCCATTTTTTTAAGTTTTTCGATTTCACTTTCTAATATCTTTGCAATAGGTATTCCTGTAAATATTGAAAGTACTTCTGCAATTTCTTCTTCTGTTAAATCTTGCTTATTTTCTTTTTTTTTTTCTAACCCATATATAATTCTATAAGCAGATGCTCCATTTAATAAATCTTTTTTTGAATTACATTCTTTACTTATTTCTTTTATTTTATTTTTCAATATACTTAAAATTTTCTTAGAATAATTATATTTTTCTCTTTCAATAACTTCTCTTTCAATAACTTCTCTTTCAATTTTTAATTGAATCAAATTCCATTCTATTTTATCAAATACTTCTGTTTTATAATAATCTCTCCCCATCCGTCTCAAAGACGCAGCCTCATCTATTAAATCAATAGCTTTCTCTGGTAATTTTCTGTTAGTAATATACCGATTTGATAATTTTACTGCTGCTAAAATAGCTCCAGTTGTTAGATTTACACAGTGATGCAGTTCATATCTTTTTTTTAACCTACGTAATCTAACTATTGTATCTTCTTGCGACGGTTCAGATACCATAATTTTTTGAAACATTCTATTTAATACAATATCTTTTTCTAAAAATTTTATATACTCAAAAAATGTAGTAGCTCCAACACAATTAACTTTCTCTCTATATAACATATTTCCTAAATATCTGGTATATTTTACTAATCCAGCAATATTGTCTATAAATAATATAATACGACCTTTACCTTCTTTACTTAAGTTTTTAATTACTGATTTTATCTTCTCTTCAAAATCTACTCTTAATTTAGCTTCAAAAATTAAAGCTCCCATATCGATAGAATATATTTTTTTATTTTTAATACTTTGTGGAACATCACCATTAATAATACGTTTAGCTAATATTTCTACAATTGCTGTTTTCCCAACTCCTGATTCTCCAATAATTAAAGGTATATTTTTAGTCCGTTTCTGTAAAACTTGAATTATTCTGCGGATTTCAGCCTCCCTACCAATTAATGAATCAAATTTTCCTTTTAATGCACTTTTTGTAATATCCATAATATACATTTTTAATTATTCTTTAACTAGTGATTATTTTTTACTTCTTGAATAGATATTATTATAACGCAATCTATTTAATAAATATTTCATATCTTTTGGCAATTTTACTTTTAATTTAATTTTTTCATTTTTTGTAGGATGTTCAAACTGTAAACAATGAGCATGCAAAGCCTGTCTATTAAAATTAGGTAATATCTTTTTTTTAAAATATATATAATCCCCTATTAATGATCTATTTATATAATCCATATGTACTCTAATTTGATGGGTTCGCCCTGTTTCTAACCAACAACGTAGATAAGTATGTGATTTAAACTTTTCAATTACTCTGTAATGTGTTCTTGCTACTTTTCCATCACTTCTTACAATTTTCCTTTTTCTATTTTTAAAATGACGACCTATTTTTGTTTTTATGGAACCACCTGTAAATACTTTACCTATTACTAATGCATCATATTCTCTAATTATGCTTTTATATTTTATTTGTTTAATTAATTTTTTATATGTTACTAAAGTTTTAGCAATTATTAGTAAACCACTAGTATCTTTATCTATACGATGTACCAAACCAGCTCGGGGCAATTTTCTTAATTCTGGGTAACAATCCAAGATTGCATTAACTAAAGTTCCTTTTAGATTTCCTTTTGAAGGATGAACCACTAACCCCGGTTTTTTATTTATCACCATTAAATCTTTATCTTCATAAATTATATCTATTTTAAGCTTTTCTGATTTCAATACTTTCTCAACTAAATAATCTTTATTAAATGATAATAATGCAAGACATTGTCCTTCATTTATTTTCTCCTTTGGCTTAGCTGGAAAACCATCTACTATTAATTTTCTCTTATTAATAAAATATTTAATTTTTTCTCTAGAAAAATTAAATAATTCACTTGATGCTTTATCTAATCTCATCCCATGCAGATTACTTGGAATATATTTAATAGTTCTCATATATCCTCATACTATTAAACTTATAAAACAACCCATAATTATTGCAATATCTGCTATATTAAATACTAAATAATATTTATCTAACCAATGAAATGACAAAAAATCAATAATAAAACCATGACCCAATCTATCTATTAGATTACCTAGAGTCCCCCCAATAATTAATTCTAAACCAATACAAATTTTTATATAATTATTATTAAACAAAAAAATACCTAAAATACAAATCCAAAAATTAATTAATAAAAACCAATAACTGCTACTTATTAATTCTGATGATACATAATTATGTAACAAAGTTAAATTTAAATTTTTATTAATTATTATAATACTTCCATCATTTAACCAATTTGTGACAAATAATTTAGTACTAAAATCCACAATTATTATTATAAATATTAACTTAATATTCATATAAATCTTAACCTAATCTTCATACAAATAAACGTACCTCACCTGGTCCTCCTGGTAAATTAGCAATTGATCTAGCACACAATGTAGGATGCGAATTATATTTACCGACATCTGATAATCTTTCCCAACTCCGCTCACATTTTTTGTATTTACTCTTTTCTACTAAGACTTGTAATCCAGATAACTCTGTTACTTTTGCACTTTTATTAATACCTTTTTTAATATAAGCTGCTGATGTGATTAAAACAAACCGCAATTCTCCTCTCAACTTTGCTAATAATTTATAATAAGTATCATTTACATATAAAGTAACATTTGCATCTAAAGAACTTTTAATTAATTTTTTATTACGATAACCTTCCAAACATTTATTTACTTCATTTTTTACTGCTATAATTATTTCCCAAAACTCACGGTCCATTGCAGCATCTTTAGGTAATGGAATTAAATTCTTATAATAAGTCTCTAACAAAATACTTGATTTACAACGTTTTCCAGGTAAGTTTTCATAAATTTCTTCCGCTGTAAATGAACATATTGGTGAAAGCCAACGAGACATAGCTTCAACTATGTGATATAAAGCTGTTTGACAACTTCTCCGATATAAAGAATTCTTTTGAGTTGTATATTGTCGATCTTTAATTATATCTAAATAAAAACTTCCCAAGTCTTTAGTACAAAAAAGATAAATTTGTTGATATATTTCAATAAACTGATATTTTTTATAAGCTTTTTTTATCCTTTTTTGCAAATTTCCTGCTCTATCTAAAGCCCATCTATCTAAAGCCAACAATTTTTCTGGTACTATAATATTTTTATCAGGATCAAAACCTCTTAAATTAGCCATTATAAATCTTGTTGTATTTCGTATCCTTCTATATGAATCAGAAATCTGTTTCATAATTTCTTCTGACATAGTCATTTCTTTTTCATAATCATTTGAAACTACCCACAAACGTAAAATATCAGCACCATATTTTTTTATTATTTTTTGTGGAGATATTACATTTCCTATTGATTTTGACATTTTCCGTCCTTTGGAATCTACAGTAAAACCATGACTTAATAGTTCTTTATATGGTGCATAACCGTTAATCCCGGCCCCAGTAATTAATGAAGTATGAAACCAACCTCTAAATTGATCTATTCCTTCTAAATATAAATCAGCCTTCTCTTCTTTTAAATTATAACCACGCATCACATGAAAATGCGTAGTTCCAGAATCAAACCAAACATCTAAAATATCATTTACTTTTTTATATTCTCTAGCTTCATCCTCTCCAATAAATTCACAACTTTTTATTTTAACCCATGCTTCAATCCCTTCCGTTTCTACTTTTTTTGCAATTCTTTCCATAATATCTATTGTACGTTTGTGTAATAAGCCTGTTTTTCTATGTATAAAAAATGGTAATGGAACACCCCAACTTCTTTGCCTAGAAATACACCAATCAGGTCTATTAGTTATCATAGAGCTCAACCGGGTTTTTCCATTATTAGGATAAAATTTTACTTTTTTAATACTTTCTAAAGCTTTTTTACGTAATGATTTTTTTCCTACATCCATTCCAATGAACCATTGAAAGGTAGCCCTTTTTATTAACGGCTTTTTATGACGCCAACAATGCATATAACTATGTAATATTTTTTCTTTAGCTAGTAATTTTTTACTCGAATTTAATTTTTCTATAATTTCTACATTAGCTTTCCATATTAACTTTCCTCCAAATACTGGTAAAGATTTAATGTAAAATCCATTACCTTTAACTAAATTTAACATACTTTCTTTAGTTTTAAGCTTACTATTACTAAAAGCAATAAAATCTTCTTCGCCATGCGCTGGCGCTGAATGTATTATTCCTGTTCCTGTTTTTATATCTATATAATTTACTATATCTATTGTAGTTATTCTATCGTAAAATGAATCTATATTATGTAAAGGATGTTTAAATCTAAGATTTTCTAAATTTTTCCCATAAGTTTTAGCAATTATTTTTCCTTTTAACTTATATCTTAATAAACATTTCTCAACTAAGTTTTCCGCTAAAATTATAAACCTCGAACCTACATCTACCAAAGCATAAATACAATCAGGTTGCACATGTAATGCATGATTAGCTGGAATTGTCCAAGGTGTTGTTGTCCAAATTACTACAGCTATTGGTTTTTCTATATATTTCTTAATACCAAAAACTTTTATTAAATTATAATTATCAATACTTGATAACGCCACATCGATTGCTACTGATTTTTTTTCTAAATAATCTACTTCTGATTCTGCTAAAGCTGATTCACAATCAAAACACCAATTTACTGGTTTCAATCCTCTAAAAACGTAACCTTTTTTTACCAATTCAGCTAAAGCTCTTATTATACCGGCTTGATTAATAAAATCCATTGTCCGATAAGCATTATCCCAATCACCTAATATACCTAACCTAATAAAATCTAATTTTTGACTATAAATTTGTTTCTCTGCATAATTCCGGCAAAAATTCATAATTTGTTTTGATGTTAATTTTTTCCCATTATTATTTTTCTCTATTTGAAGTTCTATAGGTAAACCATGACAATCCCATCCTGGTAAATAACAAGAATCATAACCTGCTAAATTTTTAGATTTTATAATTATATCTTTAAGTATTTTATTTACTGCATGACCTATATGAATTTTACCATTGGCATAAGGCGGGCCATCGTGTAATATAAATTTTTTACAACCTTTACGAAGATTCCTTAATTTTTTGTAAATTTCCATTTTTCTCCATTTTTTCAATATAAAAGGTTCTTTTATAGATAAATTACCTTTCATTGGAAATTTTGTCATTGGTAAATTCAATGTATTTTTATATTTACTTATTTTTCTTTTTAATTCCATAAAATATTGTTAAATAACCTTTTTATTAAATTCTATTTTAATTTTTAAATTAAGCCTACTTTTTATACGTGCTGATTTTTTTTTTGATATAATATTTTTCTCAGCTAGTTTATCAATAACAGATTGTGCTTTATAAAATTCATCCATAGATAAATTATAATTTTTTAATTTAATTGCTTTTAATACTCGCTTAATAAAAGTACGTAGCATTGAACGTTTACTTGAATTCTGTTTACGTCTTATTTCTGACTGGATAGCTCTTTTTATAGATTTTTTTATTTTCTCCATTATTTATTTCCTCTTTTCAAAAAAAGAAATGCTGATTTCATTAATTCATAACATCCATAATTTTTTTTAGCAGATATAAAAAACACATTATTCCTATCCCACCAATCTAATCCTTTAATAATAGTTTCTATCATTTGTTTTTTTTTATATTTAGGAACTTTATCTAACTTATTCAATACTAACCACCTAGGTCTTTTAATAATATCAACATATATTTTTTTAATTTCATTAATAATACCTAATGTAGAATCTATAATATTATAAGTCATCAGATCTATGATCTGAAATATAATTCTTATCCGTGTAAAATGTTTTATAAATTTTAATCCCAAACCAACCCCATTCTCAGCACCAATAATTAATCCAGGTACATCAGCCATAATAAAATATGATTTTTTACTTAATTTTACTAAACCTAAATAAGGTCTTAATGTAGTAAATGGATAATTTGCTACTTTTGGTAATGCAGAAGTAACAGATCTTAATAAAGTTGATTTTCCTGCATTAGGCAAACCTAATAATCCTACATCAGCTAGCAATTTTAATTCAATATATAATTTCCGATATTCTCCTACTGTACCTTTCCTAATCTCACTTGAATTTTTATTATATATTTTTTTTAAATTACCAATTCCACAACTTCCACCTTTCGCTACCTTAATTTTTTGCTTATGTTTTATAATATCTCCTATTAATTCCCAAGTTTGTGCATCTCTTAATATTGTGCCAATTGGTACCTTTATATAAATATCTTTACCTTTTATTCCATTCTTTTTTTTAGATTTTCCATTTTTTCCATTTTCTGCTTTATAAATTTTTTTATAATTAAAAGCAATCAATGTATTTAGAGATCTATCTCCTATACAAAAAATATTACCTCCTTTTCCTCCATTACCTCCATCTGGCCCACCTTTTTTTTCTCTACGTAAACTTAAACAACCGTTCCCACCTTTCCCTGCTTCAATAAAAATACAAACTTCATCAATAAATTGCATATTTTTTCTATTACTTTGTTATAATCCTAACACTCTTACGTTTACCTTTTTTCTCATATTTAATATACCCATTTCTTAATGCAAATAATGTATAGTCTTTACCTATCCCTACACCATTTCCCGCATTAAATTTAGTACCTCGTTGCCTTACAATTATATTACCAGCCCTAACAGATTGACCCCCATATAACTTAATACCCAAACGTTTGGAATGCGAGTCTCTGCCATTTCTTGTGCTACCTGCCGCTTTTTTTTGAGCCATTTAAATCAATTTCCTTTAATTTTTATAATTTTAATTTCAGTAAACCTTTGTCTATGTCCTTGTTGCTTCATATGATGTTTCCTTCTTTTAAAATGTATTATTTTTATTTTTTTTTCTTTCTTATGTGCAATTACTTCTACACTAACCTTGGCCTTTTTTATAAAAGGTTTTCCTATTTTTATTTTTTTATTTTTTTCATCAAGTAAAAGTACTTTTTCTATTTCAAATAATTTTCCAATTTCTAAATTTAACTTTTCAATTTTTATTTTTTGGCCTTCTTTTACAATATATTGTTTACTTCCACTTTTTATAACTGCATACATTAACTGTTTTCCTTAATTTTTCTTTTTATATATCCTATACATTTTATAATAATATGATAATATCTCTTATATAAGACCTATTTTCATCATCAAAATTATCTATTTTTTACTTTCATATCATATTTTTCTTTAAAAAGGTATTTCATCATCAAAATTATCTAAATTTTCATCTTCTATATTTTTTTTAACTACATTACTATTTTTATTTTTTCCTCCCCTAAAATTTAGTATTTGTATATCACTTGCTACTATTTCTGTAATCTCACGGTTTTCTCCAGTTTGTGTTTGCCATTTCCTTGTTTGCATCCTCCCTTCAATATAAACACGTGAACCTCTTTTTAAATATTGTTGGACTATTGAAGCTAATTTATTAAATACTACAATTGTATGCCATTCTGTACGTTCTTTTATTTGTCCCCTATGCTTATCTTTCCAAGTATCTGTTGTTGCTAGTTTAAAATTACACACTGGATTTCCTGAAGCAGAATAACGTATTTCAGGATCTTTACCTAAATTACCTATTAATATTACTTTATTCACACCACGCCCCATCTCTTTTATCTCCTTTTCTTGTTGGTTGTTTTGTTTATGGTTGGTTTATGTTAATATCTAAACTAATATCTAAACTAATAATACTAATGCTATAATTGCATTATCTCCATGTCTCAACCCACTTTTTAAAATTCTTATATAACCTCCATTCCGCATAATATAACGAGGACCAATTTCTTTAAATAATTTTACTACAATTTCTTTAGATTTAATACTCTTAAAAACTAATCTCCTATTATATACTGTATCTTTTTTAGATAAAGTAATTAAAGGTTCTATATAAAAACGTAATTCCTTTGCTTTAGATAATGTTGTTTTTATTTTTTCATGTTTTATTAAAGATAAACATAAATTTTTAAACATCGAATTGCGATGTGAAACACTCATATTTAAATGCCGACCCTTTTTTCGATGCCGCATAACTTTTTACCTTTCCTTTCTTAAATTTTTCATAACCTTTTTCCTCCAGGTGGCCATAACTCTATATGCATTCCTAATGATAACCCTCTAATTTTTAAAACATTTTTTATTTCATTTAATGATTTTTTTCCAAGATTAGGTGTTTTTAATAATTCTACTTCTGTTCTTTTAACTAAATCACCAATATAATAAATATTTTCAGCTTTAAGACAATTTGCACTTCTTACTGTTAATTCTAAATCATCAACTGGTAAAAGCAAAGCATGATCAATTTTCTTATCTTTAATTTTTTCAACCTCTACCTCTTGTTTTTTTTTACATGATAAATCAACAAAAGCATCCAACTGATTTCTTAAAATATTTGCTGACCTACGTATTGCTTCTTCTGGATTTAATGTTCCATTCGTTTCTAAATCTATTACTAATTTATCCAACTCTGTATTTTGTTCTACTCTTGCAGATTCTACAAAATAAGCTACTCTCCTAATAGGACTAAAATTTGCATCTATTGGTATCCGACCTCTTTTCATATTTTTTTTCTTCCGTCTCTCAGCTGTCTCATACCCTATACCTCTAACAATGCGTAATTTCATCTTAAGTTCTCCATGATCATTAAGATGTGCTATAATATGATCTGGATTAATTATCTCTACATCATGACTTCCAGTTATATCTCCTGCTTTGACTACACATGGACCTATTTTATTTAATAACACCTCTACATCATCACTTCCATACATTTTTATTACAATTTCTTTAATATTAAGAATAATTTCTATTACATCTTCTTTTATACCTTCTATTACACTATATTCATGTTCCACTCCCTTTATTTCTGCTTCTATTACTGCACAGCCTGGCATATAAGATAACAGGATCCGGCGCAAAGCATTTCCTAATGTATGACCAAATCCACGTTCAAAGGGTTCTAAAACTATTTTTGCATGATTAGCACCAATCTCTTCTACTTTTATATTGCTAGGACGAATAAATTCTTTTAATGAACTCATAATAATATAATTACCTATTTTACTTAGAATATAATTCTACAATTAACTTTTCGTTAATATCAGTAGATAACACAATCCTATCTGGTAATTTTTTTAAAATTCCTTCCATCTTTTTTTCATCTACCTGAATCCAATTTGCCCTATTATTAGCTATCGAAAGTGCATTTTTTATTCTTATTTGGTTCCTAGATTTTTCCCTTATAGATATCACATCTCCTATATTAACTTTATAAGAAGCTATATTTACTATTTTTCCATTAACTTTAATAGCTTTATGATTTACTAATTGTCTGGCTTCAGCCCGGGTAACGCTAAAACCCATTCTATAAACTATATTATCTAATCGAGTCTCTAAACTTTGCAATAACTCTTCTCCAGGGTCACCTTTTTTTTTAGCTGCTTTTTTATAATAAATTTTAAACTGTTTTTCTAATATTCCATAAATTCTACGAACTTTTTGTTTTTCACGTAACTGTTTTCCATATTCTGTTATTCTATTCCGATGTATTTTATTTTGCCCTGGCATCTTATCTCTTTTACATTTTTTTTCAATAGATACAATCCCACTTTTTAAAAACAAATCTGTTCCTTCCCTTCGAGCTAACTTACATTTGGGTCCTAAATAACGTGCCATAATTCTTTCCTTTCTATTTTTTTATACTCTTCTTCTTTTAGGGGGCCTACATCCATTATGTGGTATTGGTGTTGCATCAGTAATACTTTTTACATTTAATCCATGAGCATTTAATGCTCTGACAGCTGAATCTCTACCTGGACCAGGTCCTTTAACGATAACATCTATATTTTTTATTCCGTATTCTGATGCTGCTTTTGCTGCTCGTTCACTTGCGATTTGTGCTGCAAATGGAGTACTTTTTCTCGATCCTCTAAATCCTGAACACCCTGACGTTGCCCAAGCTAAAGTATTTCCATTTATATCTGTAATAGTAACAATAGTATTATTAAACGAAGCATTTATATGCGCGATTGCATCCACAATTTTTTTTTTTATTTTTTTCTTAACTTTCTTCATCTAATATTTCTTCCTTTCTTATTTTTATATTTCTTCCTTTCTTATTTTTGTCTTTTTTTTACAAGTCCTAGCATTCGTCTTTGTACGTTGGCCTCGTACTGGTAGATTTCTTTTGTGTCTCAAACCTCGATAACAACCTAAATCTATTAATCTTTTTATATTAATCGATACTTCACGACGTAAATCCCCTTCTACTATAAATTTACTAATTTTTTTCCGTAACTTCTCTAATTCTTTAGAATTCAATTCTCTTACTTTTATATTTTTTTCTATACCAAGTTTTTTACAAATAAGATTAGATCTATATTTTCCTATCCCATATATATATCTTAACGCTACCGATACACTTTTATTATCTGGTATATTAACTCCTGCGATCCGTGCCATCTATACCTTCTCCTAACCCTGACGTTGCTTATGACGCAAATCTTTACATATAACTCTTATTTTTCCTTTTCTACGTATCACTTTACAATTTATACAGATTTTTTTTACTGATGTTCTAACTTTCATTAAATTTCCTTTTTATTTCTATATCCTACTATTTCATACTTCTTTGACATTAAATAAGATTGTATTTGAGTTATAAAATCCATTACAACTACTACCATTATTAATATTGATGTTCCTCCAAAATAGAAAGGTATAGTACAATATACCATAATAATTTGTGGGATTAAAGAAAAAAATGTAATATATATAGCGCCAAATAAATTTAATTTTTTTGTTACTTTCTCTATATATCTAGCTGTTTTTTCACCTGGCCTTATACCTTGTATAACCCCTCCCGTTTTTTTTAAATTAAATGCCACTTCTTTTGAATTAAAAATTATTGAGGTATAAAAAAAAGAAAAAAATATTACAGAAACTACAAAAAATATGATATATAAAGGCTTGCCTGGACTTAATGCTTGTATTATTCCATTTGACTTATTTATCCACTGCCCTAATGAAGCTGTAAATAACAAAATACTTGAAGCAAATATAGGGGGAATTACCCCAGCCATATTAACTTTAATTGGTAAATAACTACTTTGACTTGCATACATTTTCTTTCCTATTTGATGACGTGGATAATTTACCTTAATTCTTCTTTGACCACTCTCTATTAATACAATTAGGGCAATCTTTATTATTACTAATATTAATAATTCAAATATTGGGATTAGATCCCATGAATTATCTTTTCTTGTCAAATATAATGTTTTTTTTAAAGCATTAGGAACACCTGCTAATAATCCTGAAAATATTATTAATGAAATCCCATTACCTATTCCTTTTTCTGTTATTTGTTCTCCCAACCACATTAAAAATATAGCGCCAGTAACAAATGTTAATATTATTGTCAAATAAAAAATCAACCCCTTGTAATTTAGTACCTTTCTTCCTACTAATCCTAATGCTATACCTGTTGATTGTATAAAAGCTAATATTACTGTACTATATCTTATATATTTTGTTATCTTATTTTTTCCTAATTCTCCTTCTTTTTTTAATTTTTCAATTTTTGGAAAACTTACTGACATTAATTGTATTATTATTGATGCAGAAATATAAGGCATCAACCCAAGAGAAAAAATACTCATTCTTTCTAATGCCCCACCAGAAAACATATTAAATAAACTAATTATATTTGCATTATTTTCTTTAAATAATATAGATAATTGATATGTATTAATTCCTGGTACTGGAATATGCACACCTATTCTATAAATTATAATTGAAACTAAAATAAAACGAATTTTTTTCAAAAGTTCTTTATATATATTAATCATTAATTCTTAATTTTTCCCCCATTTTTTTCAATTTCATTACGTACTCTTCTAGTTACATTTATTCCTCTAATAATAACTGGTTTTTTAAATTCACCTGAACTAATTATTTTAACAAATTTCGTTGATTTTTTTATTACTTTAGCTTTTTTTAAAGTACTTATATCAATAAAATTACTTTTAACTTTTGCCAATTTTAAAATACCTATTTCTTCTGAAAATAACGATTTTTTTGAAAAAAAACCAAATTTAGGGACTATACGTTTTAATGGTAATTGACCACCTTCAAAACCTGGTTTTATTTTTTTTCCTGATCTTGCTTTTTGGCCTTTATGCCCTCTTCCGCAAGTTTTTCCTTTACCTGAACCTATCCCCCTACCTAATCTTTTTTTTTCTTTTTTAGAACCTCTTTCAGGTTTTAATTTATTTAATTTCACTTTTACTTTTCTCCTTTTATTTGCACAATTTTTTTTACTTTTCGCAACATCCCTCTAGTTTCTAGATTATCTTTTATTTCTACTGTTTTATTAATACCTTTTAAACCTAATCCTTTTACGTTTGCTCTTTGTTTTTTTTTTCTTCCAATAATACTACGAATTTGAGTTACTTTTAATTTCATTATATTCTCCTATTTTTTATTACATTTATATCTAATCCTCGTTTTTTTGCTATATATTCAGGATAATACATTTTTTCTAATCCTTTTAAAGTTGCTTTTACTACATTTATTGGATTAGTAGATCCATAACATTTAGCTAATACATCATATATCCCTGCTAATTCCAATACTGCTCTCATTGCTCCGCCGGCAATAATTCCTGTTCCTTTATATGCTGGTTGCATAAATATTTTAGAAGCTCCATAAATCTGATATATTTTATGTTGTAAAGTACGCCCATTTAATCTAATTTTTATTAACTTTCTCCTAGCTTTATCAATAGCTTTCTGAATTGCAAATGATACTTCCTTAGCTTTTCCACTTCCTAACCCAATTATTCCTTTTCCATTACCTATTACTACAGTAGCTGAAAATCCAAATATTCTTCCTCCTTTTACTACTTTAGAAACACGATTTATCTTTACTAATTTTTCTTTAAACTCATTTTGTTTTTTTTCTGTATTAATAACCATTTTTTTAAACCTTAAAAACCTATCTTAAAATAATAACCCACCTTTCCGAGCTGCTTTTGCTAATGCTTTTACACGTCCATGATATTTAAATCCAGATCTATCAAAAGCTAATTTTTTATTAAACCCTATCCTTTTTGCACGGGTAGCTAACATTAATCCTACTTTTTTTGCTGCTTCCATTGGTTTTATATCTTTTATTTCTTTTTTTATATCTTTATCTAAAGTAGAAGCACTAACCAAGACGTTTTTACCATCTCCAGATATTATTTGTGCATATATATTTCTTGAAGTTCTATTAACACATATACGGTCAATCATTTTTTTCCGTATTTTTAATCTTACTCTTTTTGCTCTATTTATACGAATTTCTTTTTTTAATTTCATATTTTTAACTCTTGCTCTTATTTTTTCTTAACTTCTTTATATCTAATCTTTTCTTGACTATAACGTATTCCTCTACCTTTATAAGGTTCAATAGGACGCAAAGCACGAATTTCTGCAGCAACTTTACCTAGTTTTTGTTTATCCGCACTTTTTAAAATTATAATAGTATTGCTAGGCGTTTCTGCTAATATATTTTTAGGTAATTTATATTCAAGAATATGTGAATAACCAAGCATTAAATTAATTTTTCGCCCATTTATTTTAGCTCTATATCCTACTCCATTAATTTCTAATTTTTTAGTAAATCCTTTATCTACCCCAATTATCATATTATTTACTAAGGCTCTCATTGTACCTGCCATAATCCAATTGTTTTTAAACTTCGAATTAAATATTAATTTTTTATTTTCTTTTTTTATTAAAACTGATGTATGTTTTTTTAAATATAATCTTCCATATTTCCCACTTATTACTATAATTTCTTTATCCAAATTTATCTCAACTTTATCAGGTATTTTAATTGGACATTTTGCTATTTTTGACACTTTTACTTTTCTCCTTTATACTGCCTTAACTAAATTACTGTACAAATCACCTCGCCACCTATCCCTTTTTTTCTTGCTTCATAAGATGTCATTACACCCCTTGACGTTGATATTATAGCGATACCCAACCCATTTTCGACTGTTATGAAGTTACCTTTTCCTTGATAAATACGTAAAGAAGGTTTAGAAATACGTTTTATTTTCTCTATTACAGGTTTTCCTTTAAAATATTTTAATTTAATTTTTATATTTTTCTCATCATCTTCATAATCTATAATATAACCTTCTTTTTTTAAAATTCTTGTTATCTCTAATTTTATTTTAGATTTTGGTATAAAAACTGTTTCCAGATAAGCTATTTGTGCATTCCGAATTCTTGTTAACATATCTGCTATAGTATCTTGCATATTCATTTTTTTATACTCCTATTTTTTTTACCAACTTGCTTTAGTTAAACCAGGTATATAGCCCATCATTGCAACTTCGCGTAGCTTGTTTCGGCACAAGCCAAATTTCTTATAATATCCTCTTGGTCTTCCTGTAATGCAACATCTATTTCTTTGTCTTATTGGATTTGAATCTTTTGGTAATTTTTGCAATTTTAGTTGTGCTTTAAATTTTTCTTCATCTGATGTTTTTATACTACTAATTATTTTTTTTAATTTCTTTCTACGTACTGAATATTTTTTTACTAGACGTCTTCTCTTAACTTCTCTTACTATAATACTCTTCTTTGCCATAACAATCCCTCTTTCTTTTATTATTTTTTAAATTTAAATTTTAACGCCCTAAGAAGCTCAAAACATTCTTTATCTCTTTTTGCTGTTGTTGTTATTGTAATATTCAAACCACGTATTCCACTTATTTTTTCATAATCAATTTCGGGAAATATTATTTGTTCCCGTAAACCTATTGTATAATTTCCTTTTCCATCAAAAGATTTTTTATTTAAACCACGGAAATCTCTTATTCTTGGAATAGCAATATTCACTAATCTATCTAAAAATTCCCACATCCGTTTTCTTCTTAAAGTTACTTTAACTCCAATTGGAAGAGCCACACGTAGTTTAAAACTAGCGATAGATTTTCGTGCTTTTGTTCTTATTGGTTTCTGTCCTGTAATCAGTTTTAAATCATTTTCTGCATTTTCAATTATTTTTTTATCATTTACTGCTTTACCTAAACCCATATTTAAAGTAACTTTACTTATCTTTGGTATTTGCATTATATTCAAATAATTTAATTTTTTTTTTAATTTAATACTTATTATATTATATTTTTTTTTTAAATTCATTTTATTGGCTTCTTATTTTTTTTATAACTTCGTATTTTAACACCATCTTTATTTTTTTTAATTATTTTATCAGCTTGCCCTGTTTCTACATTTAATATAGCTATATTTGAATAATTTATTGGTGCTTCTTTCTTTATTATACCTCCTAATTTTTTTCCTTTATTTTTTTTATGATACTTCCTTATATTTATCCCTCCAACCCAAACTTTATTATTTTTAATCCGTTCTACTTTTCCACATTTACCTTTTTCATTACCTGTTATTACTATTACTTCATCATTCCGTTTTATCTTATACATACATCTTACTCTTATTTATTATAAGACTTCATTTGCTAATGAAACTATCTTCATAAATTTACCCGTCCGCAATTCTCGTGTAACTGGTCCAAAAATTCTAGTCCCAACTGGTTGTTCTGTAGTATCGTTTAATAATACTACTGCATTACTATCAAACCTAATTATTGACCCATCCATACGTCTAATCCCATTTTTTGTACGGACAACTACAGCTTTCATTACTTGCCCTTTCTTTACTTTTCCTTTAGGTATAGCTTCTTTTACAGTTATTTTTATCAAATCACCTATTTTAGCATATCTACGACGTGATCCTCCTAAAACTTTAATACATTGTACTTTTTTTGCTCCACTATTATCTGCTATTTCTAAAATAGTTTGTGTTTGTATCATTATTTTAAATCCAATTTATTTAAATTTTTTCAAAATTTTATTTAAAATCCAAGATTTTTTTTTAGACACTTTTAAAGTTTCTATACATTCAACTAAATCACCTATTTTAGCTTTATTTCTTGCGTCATGTACACTTATTTTATTTGATTTTTTTATATATTTTCCATATCGTTTGTGTTTTATAATCCTTTCAATTAAAACTACAATTGTTTTATCCATTTTATCACTAACTACTTTCCCTTTTATTTTTTTTACCGGAATATTACTTTTCATACTACTTTACCTAACTTTTCATTAATTCGAGTTTTAAATCTTGCAATTTTTCTGCGGATCTTTTTAAATAAATGAATTTTATTTAATTGTCCTATATTTTTTTGCATTCTTAACTTAAATTGTTCATTTAATAATAAAATTACTTTTTTCTTTAATTCTTCAATATATTTTTTTTTACTATTTTCTTCATTTAACATAACTTACATAATTACCTTTTTAACAAAATTAGTAATAAATGGCATTTTTTGAGATGCTAATTCTAAAGCTTCTTTTGCTAATTCTTCATTTACTCCTTCTATTTCATAAATTATTCTCCCTGGTTTTATTTGTGCTATCCACTCTTCTACTGACCCTTTCCCTTTTCCCATCCGTACTTCAAGTGGCTTCTTTGTTATTGGTTTATCTGGAAATACACGTATCCAAATTTTCCCTCCACGTTTTAAATGTCGAGTAATAGCTCTACGCCCTGCTTCTATTTGTCTTGATGTTATTCTACTATGAACTAATGCTTTTATTCCATATTCACCAAATTTAACCTCATTTCCACGATTTGATAAACCTCTATTTCGTCCTTTCTGTTGTTTCCGATATTTAGTCTTTTTAGGTTGTAACATTTTAATCCTTATTTTTTTTCTTATAATTATTTACTTCTTTCATCCCTCCTAATATTTCTCCTTTAAATACCCATACCTTTACACCTATTACACCATACTTAGTATATGAGACTTCATTATAATAATCTATATTTGCACGTAAAGTATGTAAAGGTACTCTACCTTCTTTATACCATTCTTTTCTAGCTATTTCTGATCCACCTAATCTACCTGACAATTTGATTTTCACACCTTGTGCCCCAATCCTCATCGCATTTTGTACTGCTCTTTTCATAGCACGGCGAAACATTACACGTTTTTCTAATTGTAATGCAATATTTTGAGATATTATTTTAGCTTCTAATTCTGGTTTTCTTATTTCTTCAATTTCAATATGTACTTTTACTCCCATAATTTTATTTAATTCATCTCTTAATTTCTCTACATCTTCTCCTTTTTTTCCAATTACAAGACCTGGTCTAGCTGTATGAATAATAATACTTGCATTATTTGCACTACGTTCTATACATATTCTGCTAATATTAGCTTTTTTTAAACGGTTTTCTATAAATTTTCTAACTTTAATATCTTTTTTTAATTTTTTTACATAATATTTTTTTTCTGCATACCAAATTGATAGGTGATTTTTTATAATCCCTAATCTCATGCCTATCGGATTTACTTTTTTTCCCATTTTTTATACCTATTTTTTATTTTCCTATTATATTTATATGACAAGTCCGCTTCAGAATCCTATCCATCCGACCTTTTGCTCTTGGTAAAATTCTTTTAAAACTTTTTCCTTCATTTACCCAAATCCTATATATTATTAATTTTTCAATTTTCATCCCTTTATTTTTTGCATTAGAAATTACTGATTTTAATGTTTTCTTTATTATATATGCTGCTTTTTTTGATGAAAACTTTAAAATTTCTAATGCTTTATATACTGATTTTCCTCTAATTTGATTAGCTACTAATCTAGCTTTTTGGGCTGACAACCTCACTCCACATAACTTTGCAATTACTTCCATTTTTTACCACTTAACTTTTTTATCAGCTGCATGACCTTTATAAGTTCGCGTGATAGCAAACTCCCCTAATTTTCTCCCTACCATTTCTTCTGTAATATAAACTGGTATATGTTTCCTGCCATTATGTATTGATATCGTTAATCCAACCATATTAGGCAAAATCATAGACCTTCGAGACCAAGTTTTTATAGGTTTTTTATCTTTTTTTTTTAAAGCTTTTTCTATTTTTTCTAAAAGATGTTTATCTATAAAAGGTCCTTTTTTTATAGACCTCGGCATATTATCTTTTCCTTACAATAAATTTGTTCGTCATTTTATTTTTTCGAGTTTTATAACCTTTAGTTGGTTTACCCCAAGGGCTCACTGGATGTCTTCCACCACTTGTCCGGCCTTCACCGCCACCGTGTGGATGATCTACTGGATTCATTGCAACTCCTCTGACCGTAGGACGTATACCTTTCCATCTTTTAGCACCAGCTTTCCCTAATTTACAAAGATTATATTTTGCATTATTTATTTCCCCAATTGTTCCTCGACAATTTGAATTTATTTTCCGAATTTCCCCAGACCTCAAACGTATAATTACATACCTTCCATCTCTAGAAATTATTTGTGCATAATTTCCTGCACTCCGAACTAATTTAGCTCCTTTTCCTGGTTTTAATTCTATACAATTAATTTTCGTTCCTAAATGTATATTTTTTAATGGTAAGCAATTCCCAATTTTTACAGCGACATTATTTCCTGATTCTATCTTACTACCTATTTTCATACCTTTATTTGAAATTATATAACTTCTTTCTCCATCTTTATATTTTATTAATGCTATCATTGCATTCCTATTAGGATCATATTCTATTCTTTCAACTCTTGCTGTAATATTATCTTTTTTTCTTTTAAAATCTATTTTTCTATAATATTTTTTATGTCCACCTCCTACATGCCGCACAGTTATTCTACCTTTATTATTACGACCCCCATGTTTCTTTTTTATTTCTATCAAATGCTTTATTGGCCTACCTTTATATATTTTTCTTTTTTTTAATTTTATAGCATGCCTAAGTCCAGCTGATGTAGGTTTTAATTTAACTAATACTGACATTTTATACTCCTAATTAACTCCCCCATTTAGATTAATCTCTTCTATACTTTCACCTTTTACTAATTTTACATATGCTTTTTTATACCTACCTTTTTTCTTTTTTTTTGGTATATTAACAATTCTAACTCTATCTACTTTTTTTTCAAATAATAAATTAACAGCTTTTTTTATTTCTTTTTTTATAGCTTTTTTAGATACTTTAAATACATATTGACCTTTAGATATGTTTAATAAAGCTTTTTCACTCATATACGGACCTAATAAAACTTTCAATATTTTTTCTTTATATTTCATCATTATATCTTTAATATTTGCTCTAATTTCCGTAAAGCTGATACTGTTATTAATACTTTATCTGTTTTTATAAGACTTAATGGGTTTATTAACCTTAAATTAATTGTATTAATATTAGGTATATTACGTGAAGCTAATTCAATTTTTTTATCAAACTTTTCAGTTATTATGATAATTTTAAACTTCTTAATATTTAAATCTTTCATTTTCATAATTATTTGTTTTGTTTTTATAATCTTTACATCTATTTCTTTTATTGCTATTAAACTCTTCTGGCGTATTAACTCTGATATTATTGAACACATTGCTAATCTATACATTTTTCTATTTACTTTTTTATAATATTTCTTTTTTTTTGCTGCAAAAGTTTTACTACCACCTCTCCACAAAGGTGACCTTATACTCCCTGCCCGGGCCCTTCCTGTTCCTTTTTGTCTCCAAGGTTTTTTCCCCCCACCCCTTATATTAGTATATTTTTTTTGTGCTTTTGTTCCTTGTCTTGAATTTGTTATATATGATGTTACTACTTGATGAATTAATGATTTATTGAATTTTTTATAAAATACTTCTTTTGATAATTTTATTTTTTCACTTATATTTATAATTTTTAAATTCATTTTTTAATCTTTTTTATTTTTTTTATAATTACTTTATTTCCTGAATATCCTGGTATAGAACCTTTAATTATAATTAAATTCAACTCTATATTTATTTTTACAATTTTTAAATTTTTTACTGTAATTTTCTCATTTCCCATTCTACCTGCCATCTTTTTCCCTTTAAATATTCTTCCTGGTGTTTGACATTGTCCTGTGGATCCAGCTTTACGATGAGATAGTGAATTTCCATGACTCTTATCTTGAGATTTGAAGTTCCACCTTTTTATAGTGCCTTGAAATCCCTTCCCTTTAGAAATTCCACTAACATTAACTTTTTCATCTATTTTAAACATAGATACTTTTAATTCACTACCTATTTTTTTTATATCTTCATTACTTATTTTAAATTCTTTTAACTTTGATCCACATCCTATATTTTTTAATTGTCCTAATATTGATTTAGATCTCTTTTTCTTTTTTAATCCACCTTCTGTAATTTGTATTGCATCATAACCATCTTTTTTTTTTGTCTTAATATTAACTATCCTGTTCGGCAATACTTCTATTATAGTAACAGGTATTGAAACCCCTTTATCTTTCAAAATTATACTCATTCCTATTTTTTTTCCTATTACTCCAATCATATTTAATTTCCTACCTTAATTTGTACTTCTACACCTGCTGATAATTCTAAATCCATCAACGCATCAACCGTTTTCTCTGTTTGTTCTGTAATATCTAATAATCGTTTATGTGTACGAATTTCATATTGATCACGCGCATCTTTATCTGCATGTGGAGATATTAAAATTGTATACCTTTCTATATCTGTAGGTAAAGGAATAGGTCCTTTTACTTGTGCTCCAGTCCTTTTTGCTGTCTCTACTATTTCTTTAGATGATTTATCTATTAATAACTTATCAAAAGATTTTAACCTTATACGAATTTTTTGATTTTTCATTTTTCTCTCTTATTCTAATATTTTAACTACTATCCCAGCTCCTACAGTCCTTCCTCCTTCTCTTATAGCAAATCTTAACCCTTCCTCCATTGCAATCGGTACTATTAATTTTATTATCATTTTTATCTTATCTCCTGGCATTACCATCTCTACACCTTCTTTTAATTCACATGTTCCAGTAACATCTGTCGTTCTAAAATAAAATTGTGGTCTATATCCATCCAAAAATGGTGTATGTCTTCCACCTTCTTCTTTATTTAAAATATAAACTTCTGATTCAAATTTTGTATGTGGGGTTATTGAACCTGGTTTCGCTAAAATTTGACCCCTTTCAACATCTTCTCTTTTAATTCCACGCAGTAAGGCACCAATATTTTCTCCAGCACGCCCTTCATCAAGTATTTTTCTAAACATTTCTATTCCTGTTACAGTTGTTTTTATAGTATCCTTCAACCCTATTATTTCAACTTCTTCTCCTGTCTTTATTATTCCACGATCTACTCTACCTGTAACTACTGTCCCTCTTCCAGATATTGAAAATACATCTTCTATTGGCATCAAAAATTGTTTATTTATTGCTCTTTCAGGTAACGGTATATATTTATCTAATTCTTCTACTAATTTTAGTATTGCACTTTTTCCCATACCTTTTTCATCTTTACCCTCTAAGGCCATTAAAGCCGAACCTTTTATTATTGGGGTTTTTTCTCCTGGAAACTCATATTCTGATAATAATTCTCTAATTTCTATTTCTACCAACTCAATCAATTCTTCATCATCTACTAAATCTGCTTTATTTAAAAAAACTACAATATACGGAACTCCTACTTGACGTGCTAATAAAATATGTTCACGAGTTTGCGGCATTGGACCATCAGCTGCAGAACATACTAATATAGCTCCATCCATTTGAGCTGCACCTGTTATCATATTTTTTATATAATCTGCATGTCCTGGACAATCTACATGGGCATAATGTCTTTTTTTTGATTCGTATTCTACATGTGCTGTAGCTATTGTTATTCCTCTTTCTTTTTCTTCTGGAGCATTATCTATTGTATCAAATTTTCTCCATTCCCCACCATAAATTTCTGAAGATACCCTAGTTAATGCCGCTGTTAAAGTGGTTTTTCCATGATCTACATGTCCGATTGTCCCAACATTAACATGCTCTTTATCCCTATTAAATTTTTCTTTAGCCACTAATCTTACCCTCTTTTAATAATATTTATTCTTTTTTATAACTTCTTTAACCACTCTATCTGGTGCTTCATCATATCTTTCAAATTCCATTGTATAACTTGCTCTGCCTTTAGTATTAGATCTTAGATCTGTTGCATATCCAAACATTTCATTCAATGGGACCATTGCCGTTATAATTTTTCCATAATAAGTATCTTCCATACCTTGGATAATCCCCCTGCGTCGATTTAGATCCCCTACTACTTCTCCCATAAATTTTTCTGGGCTTATAATTTCTACTCTCATAATTGGTTCTAATAAAACTGCTTCAGCTTTCTTTGCTCCTTCTTTAACTGCTATTGACGATGCAATTTTGAAAGCATTTTCATTAGAATCTACTTCATGATATGATCCATCAAATACAGTTACTTTTACATCTATCATTGGGTACCCAGCTAAAACCCCATTTTTTAATTGATCAAATGCACCTTTTTCTATAGCTGATATATATTCTTTTGGGATTGCTCCACCTACTATTTCTGAATTAAATTTTAAATTAATTTCTTTATTTTTTCTTTTTTCTAATTTATTTAATGGTTCAATTCGTAACCAAACATGCCCATATTGTCCTCTACCTCCTGATTGTCTAATAAATTTTCCTTCTTGCTTAACTACTTTTTTAATTGTTTCACGATATGCTACTTGTGGTTTGCCTATATTTGCTTCTACTTTAAATTCTCTACGCATCCTCTCTACTAGAATCTCAATATGCAATTCACCCATTCCAGATATTATTGTTTGTCCACTTTCCTTATCATAACTTACTTTAAATGAAGGATCTTCTTTTTCTAATTTATTAAGGGCAATTATCATTTTTTCTTGATCATCTTTATATTTAGGTTCTATTGCAACTGAAATTACTGGTTCTGGAAAATCTATTCTTTCTAAAATTATATTTCTTTTTGAACTTGAACAAAGTGTATCACCTGTTGCCGTTTCTTTCAAACCTACACAAGCTCCTATATCACCTGCTAAAATTTCTTTAATTTCTTCTCTTGAATTTGCATGCATTTGAACTATTCTTCCAATTCTCTCTTTTTTTTCTTTTACTGAATTATATACTTTATCTCCAGATCTAATTTTTCCTGAATAGACTCTGATAAATGTTAAATTTCCTACATATGAATCTGTTGCTATTTTAAATGCCAAAGCTGCAAATTCTGCACTTTCATCAGCTATATAATTTTTTATCTCTGATTTTTTTATTAATAATTTTTCTTTTCCTTTAAAAATCTCAATATCTAAAGGTGACGGTAAATATTCTATTACCGCATCTAATAAAGCTTGAACACCTTTATTTTTAAAAGCAGAACCACAAGTTACTAAAACAATTTCATTTTTTAAAGTACTAATTCGTAAACCTTTTTTTATTAATTTTTTAGATAATTTACCTTCTTCTAAATATTTTTCTAATATCTTTTCATCTGATTCTGCTGCTAGTTCTAATAAAATATTATTATATTTTTTTGATATTTTTTTTAGTTCTGAAGGTATTTCTACTCTTTCATATTCCATACCATTATTCTTTTCTAACCATGAAATAGCTTTCATTTCAATTAAATCTATTATACCTTTAAATTTTTCTTCACTTCCCCAATTTAGTTGTATTGGAACTGCTTTACAATTTAATCTTTCTTCAATTTGTTTTAAAACTTTTAAATAATTTGCTCCAGGTCTATCCATTTTATTTATAAATATTATCCGTGGTACTTTATATTTATTTGCTTGTCTCCACACTGTTTCTGTTTGTGATTGTACTCCTGATGAACCACATAATATTACTATTGCTCCATCTAAAACTCTTAATGACCTTTCTACTTCTATAGTAAAATCAACATGTCCAGGTGTATCAATTATATTAATTCTATGGTTTTTATATTGTCCTTTCATTCCTTTCCAAAATGTTGTTACTGCTGCTGATGTTATTGTTATCCCTCTTTCTTGTTCTTGCTCCATCCAATCTGTTGCTGCTGTTCCTTCGTGCACTTCTCCTAATTTATGAGTACTTCCTGTATAATATAATATTCTTTCTGTTGTTGTAGTTTTGCCTGCATCAACATGTGCAATTATTCCTATATTTCTATATCTTTTTATAGGTGTTTTTCTACTCACTTCCTCTTTTCCTTTTTTTTTTAACCCTATAATTTTAAAACCTATAATGTGCAAAAGCTTTATTAGCTTCTGCCATTCTATGAACTTCTTCTCTTTTTTTTACTGCTATACCTTTTCCTTCTAGAGCATCTAATATTTCTCCATATAACCGTTTTTCCATTGTTTTTTCTTTTCTTTCTCGTGATGCTTTAACTAACCATTTCATTGCTAATGAATCTCTTCTGGCAGATCTTATTTCTACAGGTATCTTATACTTTGCCCCACCAACACGTCTTGATTTTACTTCTACCATAGGTTTTATTATTTCTAACGCTTTTTCAAACATACTTAGTGCGACATTATTTTTAAATTTTTTATTTATTCTATTTAATGCACCATAAACTATGCCCTCCGCTCTTGCTTTTTTCCCATCAATCATTATATGATTTATAAATTTAGCTAATACAATACTTTTAAATTTCTTATCTGGTTTTATTTCTCTTTTGATCGATATATTCCGTCTAGACATTCTTTAACCTAGTTTTCTTTTAGTTCCATATTTTGATCGTGAACTTTTTCTCTTTTTTACACCAAATGTATCCAAAGCACCCCTTACCGTATGATATCTTACCCCTGGTAAATCTTTTACTCTCCCGCCTCTAATTAAGACTACAGAATGTTCTTGAAGATTATGTCCTTCTCCACCTATATAAGAGGTTACTTCAACTCCATTAGTTAATCTAACTCTACATACTTTTCTTAAAGCTGAATTTGGTTTTTTGGGCGTTGTTGTATAAACCCTTGTACAAACTCCTCTTTTTTGTGGCCCAGATAATGCAGGAACACCACTTTTTTTTATTGGTTTTTTACGTTTTTTTCTAATTAATTGATTTATTGTTATCATTTTTTTATTATAAATTTCTTTTTTTTTTATGTCAATTTATAGTAATCTCTTAACTTACTTTAATTCTAAATCTCTAAATTCTTCTATACTTTCTTTTATATATTTTTTATTTCTTCTACGACGTTCATTATGATAAGCTAAACCTGTTCCTGCTGGAATTAATCTGCCAACAACTACATTTTCTTTTAATCCTCTTAATTTATCATATCTACCATTAACTGCTGCTTCTGTTAAAACACGGGTTGTTTCTTGAAAAGATGCTGCTGAAATAAATGATTCTGTTGCTAATGAAGCTTTTGTAATCCCCAATAATATTCTTTCATATATAATTATTTTTTTTTTCAATTTATATAATTTTATATTTTCTTCTAAAACAGATACTAATTCTAGTTGATCTCCTTTAATAAAATTACTATCTCCTGAATCTATAATTTTTACTTTCCGTAACATTTGTCTTACTATAACTTCAATATGTTTATCATTTATTCCAACACCTTGTAATCTATATACTTCTTGTATTTCATTTATAATATACTTTGCTAATTTCTCTACTCCTAATAACCGTAAGATATCATGTGGATTACTTGGACCATCAGAAATTATTTCTCCTTTCTCTACTTTATCACCTTCAAAAACACTTATTTGACGGCCTTTGTTAATTAATATTTCTTTTTTTTCTTCATTTACTTCTGATTTTATTATTATTCTACGTTTCCCTTTTGTTTCTTTCCCATATTTTATTATCCCTGCTATTTCTGCCATTATTGAATATTCTTTTGGTTTTCTTGCTTCAAATAAATCAGATACTCGTGGTAATCCACCTGTAATA
The DNA here is from genome assembly GCF_000953295.1 of Candidatus Portiera aleyrodidarum. GTDB lineage: Bacteria > Pseudomonadota > Gammaproteobacteria > Johnevansiales > Johnevansiaceae > Portiera > Portiera aleyrodidarum_A. The sequence goes on from NZ_LN649255.1 coordinate 132,020, forward strand.
TCTTTATTTCCTAATGCTTCAACAGGAATTCTAGATATGACTTCACCAATACCGATTTTGCTCCCATTTTCTACTGAAATCAAAGCTTTTCCTGGTAAATTATATTGTACCGGGGTATTATTACCTGGTAAATATATATTCTTACCTTCTTTGTCTTGTAATATAATTCTTGGTCTTTTATCTCTACCTGAGGCGGGTCTACTACCAATTTCTAATATTTCTATAGAAGATATTCCTGTCATTTCATCTACTGTCCTGTGCATGGTTAACCCTTCTTCTAAATCAATAAACTTTATATATCCTGATAATTCTGAAATTATAGGATGTGTATGAGGATCCCAATTAGCTATGATTGTACCTGAACTTACAAAGTTTCCTTCTATTATATTTAACTCTGTGCCATAAGGTAATCTATAATACTCACGTTCTCTGCCTTTTTTATCAATAATATATATTGCACTGTAACGAGAAACGACAATTAATTTTTTATCATTTCTTTCTACTGCTTTCATATTATGAAAGCGTACTCTCCCACCATACTTAACTTGAACACTATCTTTTATTAAAGTTCGGGACGCAGCCCCACCAATATGAAAAGTTCGCATAGTTAACTGAGTCCCAGGTTCGCCTATAGATTGAGCAGCTATTACACCTACTGATTCTCCAATATTTACTAAATTTCCTCTTGATAAATCTCTACCATAACACATTACACAAACTCCATATAAAGTTTCACAATTTATTATACTACGTACCTCAACCTCATCTATACCTAATCTATATATTTTATTACACCAATCTTCATCTAATAATGTACCAGCTTTTATTAATACTTTCCCTTTAAAATCTAAAATATTTTTTGCTAATATCCTACCTAATATTTTTTCAGTTATTGATACAATTATATCCCCTCCTTCTATTTCTGAATACATTAATAATCCTTTTTCTGTATTACAATCTATTTCAGTAATTACTACATCTTGTGCAACATCAACTAACCTTCTAGTTAAATATCCTGAATTAGCTGTTTTTAAAGCTGTATCTGCTAAACCTTTTCTAGCTCCATGAGTTGATATGAAATATTGTAATACATTTAATCCTTCCCGAAAATTTGCTGTAATTGGGGTTTCAATAATTGAACCATCTGGTTTTGTCATCAATCCACGCATTCCCGCTAATTGTCTAATTTGCGCGGCACTTCCTCGCGCCCCTGAATCTGCCATAATAAATACACTATTAAAAGATTCTTTTTCAATTTTTTTACCTAATTTATCTAATACTACATCTTTTGATATCACCGTCATCATAGCTTTCGCAACTTTATCATTAGCTTTTGACCAAATATCTATAACTTTATTATATTTTTCTCCTAATGTTACAAATCCATAAATATATTGATTACCTATTTCTTTTACTTCTTTTTCTGCTTTATTTATTATATCTTCTTTTGAACTAGGTATAACAAAATCATTAACACCAATAGAAGCACCTGACCAAGTTGCTAAGTTTAAACCTGTATACATAAGTTTATCTGCTAAGTCTACAGCTTCTTTTAATCCAAGATTTCTATAAACTAAATTTATTAATTTAGATATTACTTTTTTTTTCATAGGTCTATTTATTAATTCAAAACTCATTCCTTTTGGTAACATCTTATATAATATAGCACGACCTACTGTAGTACTATGTATTGATGTCTGTTTTATTAATTTTTCTTTTTCATCTTTTATCCAATCTGTTAACCTTACTTTAATACGAGCATGCAAATCAACTTTTTTATTACTAAAAGCCAATTCTACTTCACTTATATTAGAAAATATCATCCCTTCACCTTTTACATTACATTTGTCCCTTGTCATATAATATAAACCTAATACTACATCTTGTGAAGGCACAATTATTGGTTCACCACTTGCAGGTGATAATAAGTTATTTGTTGACATCATTAATTTTTTAGCTTCTAATTGGGATTCTAAGGTCAATGGAACATGAACTGCCATTTGATCTCCATCAAAATCCGCATTATATGCCGCACAAACTAATGGATGTAATTGTATAGCTTTACCTTCTATCAAAATAGGTTCAAATGCTTGTATACCTAATCTATGTAATGTTGGTGCTCTGTTTAACAAGACTGGATGTTCACAAATTACATCTGCTAATATATCCCATACTTCTGTCACTTCTTTTTCAACCATTTTTTTTGCTGCTTTTATTGTTGCTGCATGTCCATTTCTTTGCAACTTTGAATATATAAAAGGTTTAAATAATTCAATCGCCATTTTTTTAGGTAACCCACATTGATTTAATCTTAAATTCGGACCTACTGTTATTACAGATCTACCTGAATAATCTACACGTTTTCCTAATAAATTTTGACGAAACCTACCTTGTTTCCCTTTAATCATATCCGCTAATGATTTTAACGGTCTCTTATTTGAACCAATAATTGCTCTTCCCCTTCTTCCATTATCTAATAATGCATCGACGGCTTCTTGTAACATTCTCTTTTCATTACGTACAATTATTTCTGGAGCTTTTAATTCTATTAATCTTTTTAATCTATTATTACGATTTATAACACGTCTATATAAATCATTTAAATCTGATGTTGCAAATCTTCCTCCATCTAATGGTACGAGAGGTCTTAAATCTGGAGGTAAGATAGGTAAAACATTTAAAATCATCCAACTAGGTTTATTTCCTGAATTATTAAAAGATTCTATTAATTTTAACCGTTTAGATAATCTTTTCATTTTATTTTCTGAACTAATTTCTTTTATTTCTTTTCTTAATTTTTTTATTTCTTCTTCTAAATCTAGATCTTCTAATAATTTTTTTATAGCCTCTGCTCCCATTATTGCATTAAACTCATCACCATATTCTTCTATTGATTCAAAATATTTTTCTTCATTTAATAATTGTCCTTTCTTAAGCTTAGTCATTCCAGGCTCTATCACTACAAATGCTTCAAAATATAAAATTCTTTCTATATCTCTTAAGGTCATATCTAATAACATGCCTATACGACTTGGTAATGATTTTAAGAACCAGATATGTGCTACAGGAGATGCTAACTCTATATGACTCATCCTTTCTCTACGAACTGAGGTTTTTGTAACTTCTACACCACACTTTTCACATATTATTCCCCTATGTTTCATTCTTTTATATTTACCACAAATACATTCATAATCTTTTATAGGTCCAAAAATTTTAGCACAAAATAAACCATCTCTTTCTGGTTTTAAGGTCCGATAATTAATCGTTTCAGGTTTTTTGACCTCACCATATGACCAAGATCTTATCATTTCAGGAGAAGCTAATGAAATTTTTATTGCATCAAACTCTTCATAATACGTTTTAGATTTAATTTTTTTTACCAAATACTTCATAAGTTTGTACCTAACTAAATCATAATTATTATTTTTCTCATTCCATTTCTACATCTATACCTAATGATCTAATTTCTTTTACTAATACGTTAAATGATTCAGGCATACCGGCCTGCATAGTATAATCTCCATCTACAATACTTTTATAGATTTTTGTACGCCCTCCTACATCATCTGATTTAACGGTTAACATTTCTTGTAATGTATAAGCTGCTCCATAAGCTTCTAAAGCCCATACTTCCATTTCCCCAACTCTTTGTCCTCCAAATTGAGCTTTTCCACCCAAAGGTTGTTGAGTTACTAATGAATATGATCCAGTTGAACGCGCATGCATTTTATCATCCACTAAATGATTTAATTTTAACATATACATATAACCTACTGTTACTTCTCTATCAAATTTTTCTCCTGTCCGTCCATCAAATAATCTTAATTGTCCTGATTCTGGTACTCCTGCCATTTTTAATAACCCTTTTATTTCTTTTTCTGTTGCGCCGTCAAAAACTGGGGATGCAATAGGCACTCCTTTTGATAAAATTTTAGCTAAATTTCTTAGTTCATTATCAGTTAAAATATCTATTTTTTCTTTACACCCTCCTGTTTTATTATAAATTTTATCTATTAATTTCCTTATTTCTTTTGGTTTACTAATATTTTTTAACAGTTTCTCAAGTTCTAAACCTAAACAATGAGCTGCCATTCCCAAATGTGTTTCTAATATTTGTCCAACATTCATTCGAGAAGGAACACCCAAAGGGTTCAGCACAATATCTACTGGTTCACCTTTTTCATCAAAAGGCATATCTTCTACAGGTTTTATAGCTGATATTACTCCTTTATTACCATGACGACCTGCCATTTTATCACCAGTTTGGATTTTTCTTTTTATAGCTAAAAAAACTTTTACAATTTTTAAAATTCCTGGCGCTAAATCATCACATTGAATTAATTTTCGTTTTTTTTCTATAAAATACCTTTCCATTTCTTCGTGTAGTTTTTCTATTTGATCTTTAGTTTTTTTTATTTTTTTATTTAAATTCTCATCTTTCATTTTTAATTTATACCATTTGATATAATTTAATTTTTTTAAATATTCCTCATCGACTATCTCACCTTTTTTTATATTTGGACCTTTAAAAGCTTCTTTACCTTTTATTGCTAATTTTAATCTTTTTATTGTTGCTTCTTCTGTTATACAAAAAGCTTCTTTTAAATCTTTACTTATTTCTTCTATTTTTCTTTTTTCTATTTCTCTTGCTCTTAAATCTTTTTTTATTCCATCTCTTGTAAAAATTTGTACATCTATTACCGTTCCTACAGTTCCTGAATTTGCACGTAAAGATGTGTCTTTTACATCTGACGCTTTATCACCAAATATAGCACGTAATAATTTTTCTTCGGGGGTTAATTTATTTTCACCTTTAGGTGTTACTTTACCTACTATAATATCTCCTGCTTTAATTTCAGCTCCTATATAAACTATCCCTGATTCATCTAATTTACTTAAAGCAGATTCACTAACGTTTGGTATATCTGATGTAATTTCTTCTGGACCTAATTTTGTATCACGAGATATACAATTTAATTCTTGTATATGAATAGTAGTAAATCTATCTTCTTTTACTACTCTTTCTGAAATTATAATAGAATCTTCATAATTATAACCATTCCAAGGCATAAACGCTATTCTCATATTTTGTCCTAACGCTAAGTCGCCTGTCTCTACTGCTGTGCCATCAGCTAAAATATCTCCTACTTTTATTTTATCTCCTTCATTTACTATTGTTCTTTGATTTTGACATGTATTTTGATTAGAACGCATATATTTTTTTAAGTTATATATATCTACACAAATTTCATTTTCTTTTATTTCTTTTTCATTTACACGAATAACAATTCTTTTTGCATCTACAAATTCTACAATCCCACTACGTTTAGCCAATATACATACCCCAGAATCTTTAGCTACTACCTTTTCCATACCGGTACCTATTAAAGGTTTTTCTGATCTTAATGTTGGAACTGCCTGTCTTTGCATATTTGAACCCATTAAAGCCCTGTTAGCATCGTCATGTTCTAGAAAAGGAATTAAAGCAGCAGCTACTGAAACTATTTGACACGGTGAAACATCCATTAAATTTACTTGAGTTGATTGCATAAAAGTTGTTTCACCTTTATTTCTTACTTGTACTAAATCATCTATTAATTCTTTATTTTTATTAACTTTTGCAGAAGCTTGTGCAATTACATAATCTGATTCTTCTATTGCAGATAAATGGATTACTTCTTTTGTAACTTTATTTTTTACTACTCTTCTGTAAGGAGTTTCTAAAAAACCATATTTATTTATTTTACTATATGTCGCTAAAGAATTTATTAAACCTATATTTGGTCCTTCAGGAGTTTCGATAGGACATAATCTTCCATAATGAGTTGAATGAACATCCCGAACTTCAAATCCAGCTCTATCTCTTGTTAAACCCCCTGGTCCTAAAGCTGATATTCTTCTTTTGTGGGTTATTTCAGCCAACGGGTTATTTTGATCCATAAATTGTGATAATTGACTTGAAATGAAAAATTCTTTCATAGAGGCAGTAATAGGTTTTGCATTTATTAAATCTTTAGGCATTATTTTTACATCTGTTTCTGTTAAAAATAACCTTTCTCGTATTGATTTTTCTACACGTAATAAGCCTGCTTTTAAATTATTTTCTGCCATTTCTCCAACACTACGAACTCTTCTATTGCCTAAATGATCTATATCATCTATTACACCAAACCCATTTCTAATTTTTATTAATTCTTTAATTACATCTATTATATCATTAGCATTTAATATCCCACTACCTTTATTTTTTAATCTATTTAATCTTCTATTAAATTTCATTCTTCCTACTTCTGAAAGATCATAACGTTCAAGAGATAAAAATAAACTTTTAAATATTAATTCTGCTGTATCTTTATTTGGCGGTTCTCCAGGTCTCATTATACTAGAGATTTCCAATATTGCTTCCATTTGTGAATTTGTTGTATCTATTTTTAATGTATCTGATATAAAAGAACCAGTATCTAAATGATTTATATATAATGTTTTTATTTTTTTTATCTTATGTTTAAATAATTTATTTAAAAGTTCTAAACTTATTTTATTATTACTATTACATATATTTTCTTTTGTATTTTTATTAACCTGTTTATTAACTAATACTTTTCCTAATAAATATTCTAGTGGGACTTTTAATTTTTTTATATTTAATTCTTTTAATTTTAAAATTTTTTTCTGAGTTATTCTACATCCTTCTTCTATTATAACTTTATTTAATATAGGATCTCTTATATTCAAACTTGCTATTTCTCCTCTTAATTTAGAAGGATTAAAATCTTCCCAATAAATATTATTTTTATCTTTAATATTAAAAGTATTAATTTCAAAAAAACTTTTTAATATTTTTTCATTATTTAAACCTAATGCACGTAATAAGACAGTGACAGGAATTTTCTTTCTTCTATCTATTCTAACATAGATATTATCACGTTGATCAAATTCAAAATCTAACCAAGAACCACGAGAAGGTATTATTCTTGCTGTTGCTATTAATTTTCCTATCGAATTACTTTTATTTTGATCATAATCAAAAAATAAGCCTGGGCTTCGATGCAATTGAGAAACTACTACCCGTTCTGTGCCATTTATCACAAATGTCCCATTTTTAGTCATTAATGGTATATCACCCATATATACTTCTTGTTCTTTTATATATTTTATAATTCTTTTTTTTTCAAATTCATCAAAAATTACTAACCTCATTTTTACTCGTAAATTTGTAGAATATGTCATTCCTCGTATCTGACACTCTTTTACATCAAATAATGGCTTCATTAATTTATAATCTAAATATTCTAATATAGATTTTCCAGATAAACTTTTTATAGGAAATATTGAATTTAATGCGGCATTTATTCCTATATTTTTCTTTTTTTCACTTTTTTTTTCATTTTGTAAAAATTTTTTATATGATTCAATCTGAATTTCTAACAAGTACGGTACATCAACAAGATGAGGGATTTTACCAAAATTTTTACGAATACATTTTTTCTCAGTATATGAATAAACCATTTATATTACACTCCTCAACTTCAATTATTTTTTTTTACTTATTTACTTTATTTCTACTTTTGCACCAACCTTTTCTAATTTTTTTTTTATATTTTCTGCTTCTTCTTTTGATATTGCTTCTTTTATTTTAACTGGTGCACTTTCTACTTTAATTTTAGCTTCTTTTAAACCTAATCCTGTTATTTCACGTACAATTTTTATTACACCAATTTTTTTATCCCCTATTGATTTTAATATCAAATCAAATTCTATTTTTTCTTCTTTCTTTTCTTCTTTCATTTCATTTTTATTGCTTATATTATTAAAAAAATATTCTTTTTTTATATCAAATCTTTTTTCCATTTCGGACACTAATTCAATTATTTCAACTACATTCATTTTGGAGAGTATATTAATTATTTCTTCTTTATTCATTTTTAGAATTCCTTTTTATAATTCCTTTTTATAACTACAAATATTTTTTTTATTTATTAAAAACATTAGTATATATATTAATTTTCCAATAGTTATTAACTTAAGCATATTAACTATATTAAAGAATATTATTTTTTTCTTAGGCATATTTGCAATAACTTTTATTTTATTTTTTTCAACTACTTTACCGTTATATACAATTACTTTAATTTTTTCTTCTTTTAATTTTGTTTTATTCCATAAATCTACACTATTTTTTAAATTTTTTTTAGAATAAAAAATCATTAACTGACCGTTAATATAAGATTTTAAAAATTCATATTTTGTTCCTTTTATTGCTTTTATAAATAATTTATTTCTTATAACATATAAATTCACATATAATTTTTTTCCTTTTATATGTAATTCATTCATAATATTTGAATTAATATTTTTATAATTTACTATTATAAGTGATCTTGATTCTCTTATATTTTTATTTATTTTTTTTACTATTATTTCTTTTTTTTTCAAATTTTTTTTCAAAACTTTTACTCCTAATTTGATTTTTTTATAACTAGTTCTTTATTATCTACGATTAAACTTGGCCCCATTGTTGAAGATATATATATTTTTTTTATATATGAACCTTTAACTTTTCCTTGTTTTTTATTTAATAAATCTTTAATTAAAACATAAAAATTTTCTTTTATTTGTTTTATAGAAAAATTTATTTTTCCTATACCTATATTTAGTATACCATTTTTATCTGTACAATAATTTATTTTTCCTTCTTTTATTTCTTTTACTTTTTTAAATATATCTTTTGTAATACTTTCTTTTTTAAGTTTTATACCTTTTGATTTTAATATCTTTTTTATTTTTTTTAATTTTTCAAAACTTTCTGGGTCACATAAAATTACATTAAATTTTATTTCTTTTTTTTTTATATTTTCTATTAATGCATTTATTCCTATTATATATACACCTAATTCTAAGAATTTTTTTTTTTCATTCAAATCACAATTATTTAAAACAACAATTATTTTTTTATCTAAACTAGATGGTAATTTTATATTATTTTTTTTTAAATTTTTTCCTAATTTTATTACTAAATCTATTGTCTCACAAAATTTTACGAAAGTAACTTTTTTTAATATTTCTATAGCTTCTACTAAGCTATATTTTTTATTTGTTTCTATAATCTTATTTATTAAAACTTTTCTTTTTGAAATATATCTCATATATTTTTTTCTTCCTCTTTTATATCTATCCCCATACTTTTTGCTGTACCAATTATACTTTTTATTGCTGATTTTATTTCAATTATATTCATATCTTTTTTTTTAATTTTTGCAATTTCTTTTATTTGTTTTTTTGTTATTATTCCTACTTTTTTTTTCTTATTTTCATTAGACCCTTTATTTATACCTATAATTTTTTTTAATAAACTAGATACTGGAGGGTTTTTTATAATAAATGTAAAACTACGATCTGAATATATACTTATTATTACTGGGATAGGCATACCTTTTTCTATATTTTTTGTTTCTAAATTAAAACTTTTACAAAACTCCATTATATTTATTCCTTGTTGTCCTAATATTGGTCCAATAGGAGGACTAGGATTTGCTTTTCCTGCTTCAACTTGTAATTTTACTATATTTATTATTTTTTTTTTCTCACTCATTTAATTTTCCTTACTCATTTAATTTTCCTTACTCATTTAATTTTCCTTAATTACTTTATGAAAATCTAATTCAACTGGAGTTGATCTCCCAAATATTAAAACACTAACTTGTATTTTTTTTTTTTCATAATTTATTTCTTCTATAATACCTGTAAAATCCGTGAAAGGTCCTTCTATTACTCTTACTCTTTCTCCTAAATTAAAACTATTATTTTCAATACCTTTTTTTATATTTTTTAATATATTTATTAATTCATTTTTTTTTATAAATTCTGGTTTTATTGCGTTTGCTCCTATAAATCTAACTACTCTTTTTGTTTCATTTACTAAATTCCATGTTTTATCATTTAATTCCATTTCTATTAATATATATCCTGGATAATATTTACGTTCAATTTTACGAAGTTTACCTGAGATATTTTCAATTTTTTTATCTGAAGGCACTATCATTTTTCCAAAATATTTTTCTAACCTTGATAATTTTATTCTATTTTTTAAATCTAAAATAACTTTTTTTTCAGAACCTGAATATATATGTATAACATATAATCTTTTTTTCAATTTTTTATCCATTAACTAGTTTTTATTTATAATAATTGCTATTAACCCACTAATTAAAGTATCTAATATCCATATTAGTATACCTAATATAAATATAAAAAATACTACAATTAAAGTAGTTTTTATTATTTCTTTTTTTTTTGGCCAAAATACAAATTTTATTTCTTTTTTTGCATTTTTTCCTAAAAATATTAATTCTTTCCCTTTTATAGTAATTAACATTAAATATATACTAAAACTATATAAAAAGATTATACATATCTCAGATATTAATAAATATCTATATAAATATCTATTAGAGCTATTTATTAATATTGCAAATATAATACTTATTATAGAAAAAAACCATTTTAAAAATTCAGATTTTATATTTTTTTTTATCATTTTTTTCTTCTCAGGCCAGGAGGGACTTGAACCCACAACCTGCGATTTTGGAGACCGCTGCTCACCCATTAAGCTACTGACCTTTATTAAATTAAGACTCATGAACAGACTTGAACTGTCGACCTCACCTTTACCAAGGGTGCGCTCTTCCTCTGAGCTACATGAGCAAAAAATATTTTAGCGAACAACGGGAATCGAACCCATATCATCAACTTGGAAGGCTAATGTTTTACCATTAAACTATGTTCGCTTTTTTGGAGAGAGAAGGATTCGAACCTACGAAGCTTCCGCGGCAAATTTACAGTCTGCTCCTTTTGTCCACTTAGGTATCTCTCCTTTTTTTATTTTATAATATAAAAATAATTATACAATATTTTCTTTATCTTACTTATTTTCAATGTTTTTTTACATCAATAAATATCATTAAATTAAAAATTATAATAAGAAAGATTGATATTAAAAATAATTTTTTTATAATTTCACTTTTTTTATTTTTATAATTTATAATAGCGATTAATAACCAATAAAGGCTAAATAACGTAATTAAAATTAAATACATATATCCAGTATAACCATTTAAAAATAACATGATTTCTGAAATAATAAATAATATAATATATATTATTATATGTTGCTTTGTTATTAATAAACCTTTATTTATTGGAAATACTGGTATTGATGCTAACAGATATTCTTTTTTTTTTAATATCGCTATAGAATATGAATGTGGAATTTGCCATAACCAATAAATTAATAAAATTATTATTGCTGCTAAATCTATCTTCTTGCTAATTGAACAATAACCCAAAATCGGAGGAAGAGATCCAGCAAAACTACCAACTAAAGTACTGTATGGAGAATTTCTTTTATAATATAAACTATATAATAATAGATATATAATTATTCCTATTAAGGCTAAACATACAACTAAGATATTAGTTATATTATAAAGTAAGAATATCCCTATTAGTAACAAGATATAAGCATAATTAATAGCATTTTTAATAAAACTAAATTCTCTAACTAATACTCTTTTTCTAGTTCTCAACATTATACTATCAATATCTAGATCTATATAGTTATTTATTATACAACTTGCCGCTATAATTAATATAATTCCTAACACACTACCAAACAATATTTTTATATTCCATTTATAAGATAAAAAAATCCCTCCTAATATTGATATTAAATTTCCTATTATTATTTTAGGTTTAATTATTAATAAATAATTTTTATTTACCATTTATATTATACATGATCCATAAAGACCCACCTATTATTATCATTATTATAAATATTGTAAATATTAAAGATCCTATATATAAGTTAATATCTATTTTTGAAATTTCTTTTATATTTATAAAATAAATAATTTGTGAAATTATTTGTATAATTGCACATAAAATAATTAATATTTTAATAAAAAATATTGGAAATATTAGTTTTACTGCTAAAATATATGCGATTATTGTTAAAAACAAAGATATAAATAATCCTTTTATACAATCATTTACATGTTTTTTCATAGAATTTTATTTTATTAACCCATATAAATATACTATTGTATAAATGCAAACCCATATTATATGTAAAAAATGCCAAAAAATACTTAAACATAATAAACTAGTTCTAGTTTTAATATTTAAACCATTAAATAAAATATTAAATAATAAACATATTCCCCAATATATACCTATTATTATATGTATACAATGTATACCAACTAAGGCTAGATATGCTGAAAGTAAGCTATTTATTTTATGTGTAATATATATATTTCTTATTTCATTTATTTCTAATATCACAAATAAAACTCCTAACAATAAAACAAAAAATAAACTATAGAAAAGTTGATTTTTATTAAAAAATAATATAACTATCCCTATAGTAAAACTACTAAACAGCAATATTAATGTTTCTAGATTTACAATATACATATTAAAAAGATTTTTTATATTCATATATTTAATACTTAATACCACATAAACAGAAAATATTCCAGAAAATAATATACAATCACTTAAAATATATATCCAAAAACCTAATAATACTTTACTATTATATTTTTTTTTATTTAAACTTTCTAAAGTATACATTTTAATACCATTTTTTATAACTCTTTTCATTTTTTTTTATTTCTTCAATACTTATATAATAAGATTTATTTTTACTATACATATAACACATATATATAATTAATATTCCAAAGAAACTTAAAATAGATAACCACCAAATATACCAAACCATTGAAAAACTAAAAATTAAACTAAATAAAGATATTATAAAACCTTTACTTGTATTTTTAGGCATTTTTATTTTTTCATATTTTATTTTTTCTACATATTTTTGTTTTTTTATATACCAAAAGTGATCCCGTACAAGGATTTTTGGGATATATGAAAAATTATAAACTGGTGGAGGAGAAGATATACTCCATTCTAAAGTTCTACCATTCCAAATATCTCCTACTTCTTCAGTTTCATCTTTAGAGGTTATACTTATAATTAATTGTAAGATTTGAAATATTATACCCAGTAATATTAGTAATGTTCCAAATAACGCAGTTAATAATAATAAATGCCAATTATGATCATTATAATAACTCAGTCTTCTTGTCATACCTAAAAAACCTAAAATATATAAAGGAATAAAAGCAAAAAATAAACCTATTACCCAACAAAAAAATGTATATTTACCTAATCTTTCATTTAATTTAAAACCAAAGATTTTAGGAAACCAATAATTTAATCCAGATAAATAACCAAAGATTACTCCACCTATAATTACATTATGAAAATGTGCTACTAAAAATAAACTGTTATGTAATAAATAATCTATTCCAGGTATAGATAATAAAACTCCTGCCATTCCACCTATACTAAAAGTTATTAAAAATCCTAAAGTCCAAAACATCGGAATACTAAATTCTATTTTTCCTTTATACATAGTAAATAACCAATTAAATATTTTTACTCCAGTAGGAATTGAAATTATCATGGTCGAAATTCCAAAAAAAGCATTAACATCTGCACCAGCTCCCATTGTAAAAAAATGATGTAACCATACTAGAAATGATAAACCTGTAATTACACAAGTGGCATAGACTAATGAATTATAACCAAATAATTTTTTTTTACAAAATGTTGCCACTACTTCAGAAAATATACCAAAAGCCGGTAAGATTAATATATAAACTTCTGGATGACCCCAAGCCCAAATAAGATTTATATATATCATTGGATTTCCACCAAAATGATTAGTAAAAAATTGCATACCTAAATATCTATCTAATGTTAACAATAAAATAGTAGCAGTTAATATAGGAAATGACATTATTATTAAAATATTACTGCATAAGATTGTCCATGTAAAAATAGGTAATCTCATAAAATCCATACCTGGAGCACGCATTTTTATTATTGTTACTAAAAAATTTATACCTGAGATTAAAGTTCCTATCCCAGATAATTGTAAACTCCATATCCAATAATCGACTCCAACTCCTTTACTAAACTCTATACCAGATAATGGTGGATATGCTAACCAACCTGTAGAAGCAAACTCACCTATAAATAAAGAAATATTAATTAATATTCCAGAAAATACAGTTAACCATAAACTCAAGGAATTTAAAAACGGAAATGCCACATCTCTAGCACCAATTTGTAAAGGTATAATTATATTCATTAACCCAAAAAGAAAAGGCATTGCCATAAAAAATATCATTATTACCCCATGAACTGTAAATATTTGATCATAATGAGAAGAAGGTAAATAACCTATATTATCTTTATAAGCAATAGCTTGCTGAAATCTCATCATTAGGGCATCTGTAAAGCCACGAATTAACATAATTAATGCAAAAATTATATATATAATCCCTATTTTTTTATGATCTAATGTTTTTATCCAATTTTTCCATATATATAACCACTTTTTGAAATATGTTATTATAAATATAATAAATATACTAATAAAAAAAACTATACAAGCTGTAAAGACTATTATTGGTTCTTTATATGGTATAGATTCCCAATTTAATCTACCTATCAACATCTTTATACTCCTTTATCAATTAAATTTATTTATCAAAACTTTTAAAGAATTATTTTCTAAAGATGAATAATATTCTATTTTAGAATTTATACTTTTATTTAATAAAATTTTATAATTTATTTGTTTTCTATATTCTTTTATTTTTTTTATCCATATTTCAAAATTTTTTAAAGATACTACTAAAACTTTAAATTTCATACCTGAAAATCCTTTGCCACTAAAATTAGTGGACATTCCTATATAATTACCTTTTTTGTTAGATATTAAAAAATTTTTACTAATCATACCCGACATTGAATAAATTTGACTAGATATTTGAGGTATAAAAAAAGAATTCATTACCGTATTAGACGTTATTTTTAATTCAATAGGAACATTTATTGGTAATACTAATTGATTTATTGTCGCAATTCCTACTTTATTATAAATAAATAACCATTTCCAATCTAATGATATTACTTCAATATTAATTAAATTTTTATTATTATTTAAAACTTTTTTTCCTGGATCTAATTCATGTGTACTTTTCCATGTAATTATTCCTAATATTAAAATTATAAAAATTGGTATCAACCACACTACAATTTCAATTTTTTTTGAATAATCCCATTCAGGTTTATATTTTACATTTTTATTTTTTTTTCTAAATTTATATGAAAAATAAAAAGTCATAAATATAACAGGGATAACAACAATTAACATTAACAATGTAGATATTAAAATTAAATATTTTTGTTTTAAACATATCGGACTACTTGGTTTTAAGATACTTATATATCCTACATTATTTAATATTAATATAATTAATAAACTTAAATATATTTTTTTTATCATTTATATTTCCAATTTAAATTTCATTTTTCTTTTTTTATTCTTCAATAAATGACCTTAAGGCTTCAGAGCGTGAAGGATGTCTTAATTTTCTTAAAGCTTTTGCTTCTATCTGACGAATTCTTTCCCGAGTTACCTCAAATTGTTTGCCAACTTCTTCTAAAGTATGATCTGTATTCATATCTATTCCAAATCTCATTCGTAAAACTTTTGCTTCTCTCGCTGTTAATTCACTTAAAACATTTCTTGTTGCTTCTACTAAGCCCTCATCTGTCGCTGCTTCTATTGGTGATGCAGTTATATTATCTTCTATAAAATCACTTAAATAATAATCTTCATCTTCGCCTATTGGTGTTTCTATAGATATAGGTTCTTTTGCTATTTTCATTATTTTTCTTATTTTTTTTTCTGAAATTTCTAGTCTATTGCTTAACTCTTCAGGTGTAGGTTCTCTACCTCTTTCCTGCAACAGTTTTCTAGATAACCTATTTAATCTATTTATTGTTTCTATCATATGTACTGGGATTCTTATTGTTCTTGCCTGATCTGCTATTGATCTAGTAATAGCTTGACGTATCCACCATGTAGCATATGTAGAAAATTTATAGCCTTTGCGATATTCAAATTTCTCAACTGCTTTCATTAAACCTATATTCCCTTCTTGTATTAAATCTAAAAATTGTAAACCACGATTCGTATATTTTTTTGCTATTGATATTACTAATCTTAAATTTGCTTCAATCATTTCTTTTTTTGCTTTATGAGCTTTAGTTTCTCCTATTAAAAATTTTTTGTTTATTTCTTTTAATTCACCAACAGATAAATTTATTTGTTGTTGTTCTAATAAAATTTTTTTTTGTGCTTTAACAATCTCACTTCTATATTTTTTTATACTATTTTTTTTATCTGAATTCTTATATATAAATTTATCTAACCAGTTTAAATTAGTTTCATTACCTATAAAACTATCTATAAATTTTTTTCTTGAGTAGTTTCCATATTTTACCATATATTTTAATATTAATTTTTCTTGACTTCTTATATTATCTATACTAAATTTAACTTTATTTAATAAACATTCAAAATGTTTTGGTAATAATTTTATATGTGAAAATAAATTAGATAGCAATTTTAATTCTATTTTTGTTTCTTTTGATTTATATCCATATTTAAACATGGTTTTTTTTACTTTTTTATTTTGTTTACGAATTTTTTCAAACTTTATATTTGTTAATATTGGATCTGGTCCTTCATTCTGATAAGTTTTATTATTAGAATTTTCATTATTTTTTTTTATATCTTTTTTTTCTAAATTTATAAAACCTGTAAATAAATCATAAAAATTTTCCCCTGATTCTTTTTTTATTAAATCATAAATTTCTATTATATAATCTACTGCACCTGGCAAATAAACTATTGCTGCCATAATTTCTTTAGTACCTTCTTCTATTTTTTTTGCTATTTCTATTTCCCCTTTTCTATTTAATAATTCTATATTTCCCATTTCTCTCATGTATATTCGTACAGGATCATTATTACGTATATCACTTTCTTTATTCCAAGAAACTAATTCCTCTGTTTCTTCAATATTATTATAATTTTTATATCTTAATGTATCTTCTTCAGATAATTTATCAAGAAGATTAATTCCTTTTTCTTTAAACATACTAATAATATCCTCTATTTATTTTATCTTACATAATATAAATTATTATTCTTTTATTTTAAACTCCATATTTCTCAGTCACTATTTTTTATCCAATAATTTTTATCAATCTTCAAATTGAGTAGTTAATATTTCCGTTCAAACCGTTTTCGCTCTCGGTTAATTTTTTTCATATATCTTTTTATAGCCGCTGCTGCTTTTCTTTTCCGAATTGTTGTTGGTTTTTCATAAAATTCTCTACGACGTACTTCTGATAAAATACCTACTTTTTCACAAGATCTTTTAAATCTTCTTAAAGCAACATCAAATGATTCATTTTCTTTAATTTTAATATAAGGCATTTTTTCTCCTTTCATTTATAAATAATATATAATATATATTATATGATTATTTTAGGAATAGAAACATCTTGCGATGATACATGTGTAGCATTATATGACACTAAATTTGGTTTAATTGCAAATAAAAAATATAATCAACCTATACATCAAGTTTTCGGAGGAGTTTTACCTAATTTATCATCTATTTATCATTTAAATAAATTAATCCCTATTATTAATAAATTATTCTTGTTATTAAATATAAAAAAAAAATATATAAAAGCAATTGCTTATACTGCTGGACCTGGTTTATATAATTCCTTATTTATTGGAGCTTATATTGCATATAGTATTTCATATACACTTAATATACCTATTATTGGAGTTAATCATTTAGAAGGACATATTTTTTCTCCTATGCTTAATAAAAAAAAACCTAAATTTCCTTTTATTTCTTTATTAATTTCTGGAGGAAATACGCAGATAATTGATGTAAAAAATATAGGGAATTATAAAATTTTAGGATATTCTATAGATGATTCAATTGGAGAAACATATGATAAAATAGCCAAAATGCTTAATTTAGATTATCCAGGAGGGAAAAAATTATCTAATTTAGCTAAAGTAGGAAATAATAAAAAATTAATATTTCCTAAATCTTTTTTATATGAAACTAATTTAAAGTTTAGTTTTTCTGGAATTAAAACATATATTTTTAATATATTAAAAAATAAAAAAAACAATTCTCAATATAAAGCTAATTTAGCAAAATCTTTTGAAGAATATATTATTAATATACTAAGTATAAAATCTTTTCATGCTTTAAAAAAATATGGTAGAGTTAATCTTTTAGTTTCTGGAGGAGTAAGTGCAAATAAGAATTTACGTAATAAGTTAAAAAAACAATTAAAAAAATATATAAATAAATTAAAAATTTATTTTCCAAATAAAAAACTTTGTACAGATAATGCGGCAATGATTGCTTATCTAGGTGCTCTTCGTATAAATTCAGGAGAAAAAGTATATAAGAATATTAAGATATTTCCTAAATGGCCTTTAGAAAAACTAAAATATCCTTTATATAATAATTAGTTAATTTAATTCTATTATTTTATTAGTTAATTTTACAAATTCATTTATACTTAATGTTTCTGCTCTTCTTTCTGGATTAATTTTTAATAACTTCAGATTAAAAGAATCTATTAATCCTTTTAAATTATTTTTTAAGGTTTTTCTTTTTTTTGAAAAAGATTTTTTTACTATAAAAAAAAATCTTTTTTTATTAGTTACAATAAAAGGCAATTTTTTATATGGGATTA
Source organism: Candidatus Portiera aleyrodidarum (assembly GCF_000953295.1). Classification (GTDB taxonomy): domain Bacteria; phylum Pseudomonadota; class Gammaproteobacteria; order Johnevansiales; family Johnevansiaceae; genus Portiera; species Portiera aleyrodidarum_A. Next base: position 150,755 of record NZ_LN649255.1, read on the forward strand.
ATTTAATCAGAGTCGAATCTACTTTAGGTTTTGGAATAAAGTTTTCAGAACTTAAATCAAATATTTTAAAAACCTTAAAATAATATTGTATAATTACAGTAAGACCTCCCCAATATTTTTGTCCTTTTTTTGCTAAAATTCTCATTGCTACTTCTTTTTGAAACATTAAATACATATCTTTTATATTTTTTTTATAAATTATTAATTTAAATAAAATTTTTATAGATATATTATATGGTAAATTGCCTAAAACTCTAATATTATTAATATTTAATTTATTTAAATTTAAATTAATAATATTTTTTTTATAAAGATAATAATTAGGATAAAAATAAAATTTATTTAATAACATAATTATTAAATCATTATCAATTTCTATTGAATATAATTTATTTGTAATATCTAAAATTTTTTGTGTTATTAAACCTATACCTGAACCAATTTCTAAAATATTATCATATTTATTAATCTTAATTATCTTTATCATATTTATTATTATTTTTTTATTAATAATAAAATTTTGACCGAACTGTTTTTTTATTTTTAAATTCAACATCTTATTTTAAATTTTCAAATTTAGTATATTTACCTATAAATCCTATATTTATGACACCAATTGGCCCATTTCTTTGTTTCCCTATTATTATTTCTGCTATTCCTTTATTATCTATCTTATCTGTATTATATAATTCATCTCTATAAATAAATAAAATTAAATCTGCATCTTGTTCTATTGCACCAGATTCTCTTAAATCTGAAATTATTGGCCGTTTATTTATACGTTGTTCTAAAGATCTATTTAATTGTGATACCGCTAATACTGGACAATTAAATTCTTTAGCTATACTTTTTAAAGATCTAGATATTTCTGATATTTCAGCAGTTCTGTTATAAGATAATCCAGAAATATGCATCAGTTGTAAATAATCTATCATTATTAAACTTATTTTTCCTGTTTCTCTTATAAATCTTCTTATTTTATTTCTGATTTCTATAGGTGAAAGCATAGGAGTGTCATCTACATATAATTTACAATTTTTAATTAATTTTAATGATTCCGTTAATTTTAACCAATCATCTTCTCCTATTTTACCTTTTCTTATATTATTTTGATCTATACGACCCAATGAAGACAACATTCTTAATATTATTTGTTCAGCAGGCATTTCCATAGAAAATATTATTACAGGATCTTCTTTATTATTGAGGATTATATATTCTACAATATTCATTGCAAAACTAGTTTTGCCCATTGAGGGCCGTCCCGCTATTATTATTAAATCTGATTTTTGAAAACCAGATGTTAGTTCATCTAAATCTGTAAAACCAGTAAATAAACCTGTCAGGTAACTCTTTTTATTATACATTTTATTTATACGATCAAGAGTTCTATTTAATAAATCATTAATATTTAATATATTATTACCTCTAAATCTTGATTCTGATATTTTAAATATTAATTTTTCTGCTTGATTTATAATTTCTTGTATACTTTTCCCATCTCTATTAAAAACATCTTCTGATATTTTATTTGCTATCGTTATTAACTTACGTAATATTGCACGCTCTCTTACTATATCTGCATATGCTACTATATTATTTATAGAAGGAATATTTCTAGATAATTCTGCTAAATAACTAATACCACCAATTTTTTCTAAATTATTTTTTTTTTTTAAATATTCTGCAACTGTTACTATATCTATCGTATTATTTTTTGAAGCTATATCTTTAATAGCTTCAAAAATATATTTATGTTCTATACTATAAAAATCTTCATTTATAATAATTTCTGATATTTTATTCCATGCTTCATTATCAAGCAGCAAGCCACCTAATATTGATTGTTCTGCTTCTAATGAATGAGGAGGAATTTTTAATTTAATTAAATCTTTATCAGAAATTATTTTTTTCATTAACATTTTACATTTATTATTATATTTATTTTTTCATATAATTTTATTGTATATTTTCCAATTTTTTTTATTATATTCTTATTTAGATTTATTTCGTTTTTATTTATTTTTATACCATATTTTTCATAAAAAAAATTAGATAAATAGCGTCTTCCTATTGAACCAAATAATTTTCCAGTTGGTCCCGATTTTAAAAATAAATTTATATTTAATTTTTTTAATTTTTCTAAAATTTTTTTATTTTTTTTTATACGCAACTTATATAAATTTATAAATGAATTACGTTTTTTATTAAAAAAATCTATATTTAATTTATTTGCAATTATTGCTAACTTTTTTTTTAGTAAATAATTTCTAGCATATCCTTTTTTTACATTTACTAAATCACCTAACTTTCCAAGTTTAAGATTTTTTTCAAGTAATATAACTTTCATATACTTAATTTCCTTTTTTATATTTTTTTATCAATATAAGGTAATAAACCTAAATATCTTGCTTTTTTTATTGCTTTTGTTAATTTTCTTTGATATCTTGCTTTTGTACCTGTTATTCTACTTGGAATTATTTTTCCATTTTCAGAAATATATATTTTTAATAGATCTACATTTTTATAATCTATTTCTTTTATTTTTTCAGCAGTAAATCTACAATATTTTTTTTTTCGAAATAACATTAATTTTTCCTATTAATTTTTTTTTAACAAAACAATTATATGTCTAATTATAAATTCATTATATTTTATTATTTTTTCTAATTTTTTTATAACATTTTTATTACATTCTATATTTAATATTATTAAATTAGCTTTTTTTTGATTTTTAATAAAATAATATAAATTAATATTTCCTAAATCTTCACAATTTTTTATTAATCCTTTATATTCAATAATTAAATTTATTATTTTTTTTATAATCTCAGATTTTATTATATTTTTATTTATATAAAATAAAATAACTAATTCATAATTAATCATTTTTATAACTTCCTTATAATAATTTTATTGACGGATCGGACGGGACTTGAACCCGTGTTTTCGGTTCGACAAACCGATATTCTATCCTTCTGAACTACCGATCCTTTTTTGGGTAGTGCAAGATTCGAACTTGCGACCCTCAGTTTGTAAAACTGATGCTCTTCCTTCTGAGCTAACCACCCTTGATTTAATAAATTATATAATGCTAAACGAATAATATAATTTGATTCTGGGAGACGTTCTATATCTAAGATTTTTATATATTTATTTATTTTTTTTATTCTATTTAAATATAAAACTCCTCTTCCTGTACAAACAAATTTTTTTAAAATAATGTTTTTTATATTATTTTTTTTATTTATATTTATTTTTTTTTCTTTAATTAAAGATATAGGTATATAATAAAAAAAGTTTTTTTTTAATTCAAAAAAACCTATATTATATATATTTTTTTTTATTTTAATAACACTAATTACATACTTATAATTATAATCAAACCATACACCTAAAGCCAGAGCTTTTAATTTTGAAATTTCTAATATTGGGATATTTAATATATATGATATTCCTTTACTTATACATTTTATTATTCTAATACATTTTATATCTCCTATTAATTTCCCATAAATAATATAATTAATTTCTGATAAATTAATTTTTTTTTTATTTAAAAAATTTTTTAAAAAAATAAAAAATAAAATCTTATTTTTATATATATTTTTTTTATAAAATCCAATTATATTTATAAATTTCTTTTTTTGAAATTTAAATAAAGATATAGAATAAACATTATAAGTATAATCAATAGATAAAAATATTTTCATATTAATGATATGATTTTCAATAAATAATTACATTACGAATATCAATTAATAATTTTATTATAAAATTAATAAATTTTGCCGCATATACACCATTTATAAATCTATGATCATAAGATATAAAAATAGGTAATATTATTTTTGGTTTAAATTTTTTCCCATTCCAGATTGGTTTTATTTTACTTTTTCCAATACCCAATATTCCTAATTCTGAATTATTTATTATTGGAGTAAAACCTTTTCCACCAATTGATCCTAAATTTGAGATTGTAAAACAACTTCCATTCAGATCTTCAAGTTTATTTTTTCCTAATAAAGTTCTTTTTGTTAAATTCTTTAATTCTATTGCAATATCAATTATATTTTTTTCATCTACATTTCTTATTACAGGAACTAATAAACCTTTTGATGTATTAATTGCAATACTAATATTTATATATTTTTTTAATAAAATTTTATTTTTTTTTATATCATATGACATATTAAATTTTTTAAATTTTTTCAAAGCACAAGAACATATTTTAATTAAAAATGATAATAATGTTATTTTTATCCCTCTTTCATATTTTATTTTTTTTCTAAATTCTTCTAATTTTGTAATATCTACCTCATCAAAATGTGTTACATGTGGTATAGTTATCCAACTCTCATGCAATTTTTTAGCATTTATACTTAATATTTTATTTATATTTTTTTCTTCTATAGAACCAAAATTATTACTTATACTTTTTTTATCTTTTTTGTTATTTTTTATAAAATCTTGTAGATCTTCTTTTAAAATACGATTTTTTTTTCCAGTCCCGATTATTTGATTTTTTTCTAAATCAATGCCTAATTTTCTAGCCATTAATCTAACAGAAGGACCAGCATGAACTGTTATATTTTTATTATTTTCTTTTTTTAAATCAATTTTATTAATTTTTTTATTAACATTAACAATATCTTCTTCTATTTCTATTATTGAATTACCTGAATAAATCTTATCACCTTCTTTAATTAAAATTTTTTTTATTTTTCCTGATTTAGGTGTTGGTAAATCAATAGTAGCTTTTTCTGATTCTAATACAACAATAATATCATCTTTTTTTACATAATCATCTATTTTTACTAATATTTCTATTACTTCAACTTTTTTATTTATATCACCAATTTCAGGTAGTTCAATTATCAATTTTTTTCTTTTCCTTTTATACCACTACTGGATTGATTTTATTTGTATTTATATTATATTTTTTTAAAGCTTTTTTTACAATTGATATATCTAGAAGCCCTTTATTATTAAGTGCTTTTAACGCTATTATAGTTATAAAATATCTATCTACTTCAAAAAAATATCTTAAAGTTTTACGAGTATCTGATCTACCATAACCATCAGTCCCTAAAACATAATAATCATTTGGAACCCAAGCACGTACTTGGTCTGCATATAATTTTATATAATCTGTACTTGCTATTATTGGACATTTATCTTTTTCTAAACATTTTGTTATCCAAGGTTTTAAAACTTTTTTTTCACACAGTAAAAATTTTTTTCTATCTAATTCCACCGCTTCCCTCCTTAACTCATTAAAACTTGTTACACTCCAAACTTTAGAAGAAATATTAAAAGTATCTTTTAAAATTTCAGAAGCATATTCAACTTCTCGTAAAATACTACCAGATCCTAATAAGTGCACTTTTAACTTTTTATTAGTTTTAATTTTTATTTCACGTAACAAATACATTCCACGTATTATACCTTCTTCACTATTTTCAGGCATTTGAGGATGTAAATAATTCTCATTCATTAAACTTATATAATAATAACAATTTTCTTTATTTACATACATTTTTTTTAAACCAGTTTGTAAAATTACAGCTAACTCATAAGAATAAGTAGGATCATAAGAACGGCAACTAGGTATAATCGATGCCAATAATTGTCCGTGTCCATCTTGATGTTGTAAACCTTCTCCATTTAAAGTAGTTCTTCCTGATGTTCCACCTAATAAAAAACCTCTTGATTGCAAATCTCCTGCTGCCCAAGCTAAATCTCCTATTCTTTGAAAACCAAACATGGAATAATAAATATAAAACGGGATTAAGGTATAACCATGATTTGCATATGAAGTTGCAGCAGCAATCCAGGAGCACATAGCCCCTAACTCATTTATTCCTTCTTCAAGAATTTGACCTTTTTTATCTTCTTTATAATAAATTAATTTTTCAGCATCCATTGGTATATATTTTTGTCCGACTACTGAATAGATTCCTACTCTACTAAACATAGTTTCCATTCCAAATGTTCGAGCTTCATCTGGACATATCGGTACTATTCTTTTACCTAAAGTTTTATCTTGCATTAAATTGTTTATTATACGTACACAAATTAATGTAGTTGATATTTTTCTATTACCTATATTTTTTATAAAATTCTTAAAAATTTTATTTTCTAATGTAGGAATTTTTAATTCAACAAATTTTCCATTCCGTTTTGGTAAATACCCATTAAGTTTTTTCCTACAATTGTGTAAATACTTTATTTCTGGTGAATCTTCATCAGGCTTGTAATAAGGGATATTATTTTCTTTTATATTTTCATTATTTATAGGTATATCAAATCTATCCCTAAACATTTTTAATGTTTTATAATCTATATATTTTATATTGTGAGCTTCCATACTTGATTCACAATTATAAATACCGTATCCTTTTATTGTATGTGCTAAAATTACTGTTGGTTTTCCAAAAGAATTATGAACTGCCTCATAATATGCAGCATATACTTTTTGAGGATCATGTCCCCCTCGATTTAAATTATAAATTTCTTTATTCGATAAATTTTTAACTATTTTTGCTGTTTCTTCATATTTCCCAAAAAAATGTTCTTTTGTATATTTTCCACCTAATGCTTGATATCGTTGATATTCACCATCAATTGTTTCATTTATACATTTCTGTAAAAAACCTTTCTTATCTTTTTTTAATAACTTATCCCATAAACCTCCCCAAACTACTTTGATCACATTCCAATTAGCTCCTTTAAATATTCTCTCTAAATCATCTATTATCCTACCATTTCCACGTACAGGACCATCTAATCTTTGTAAATTACAATTTATTACAAATATTAAATTATCTAATTTTTCTATGCTAGCAACATTTATTGCACCTAGAGTTTCAACTTCATCACATTCTCCATCTCCTAAAAACGCCCAAACTTTTCTATCTTCCATATTTTCAATTCCCCGAGAATGCATATACTTCATTAACCTGGCTTGATATATAGCTTGAATTGGACCCAAGCCCATTGAAACTGTTGGAAATTCCCAATAACTTGGCATTAAATATGGATGTGGATATGAGGATAAACCTTTTCCTTTTATTTCTTTCCTAAAATTATCTAATTGTTTTTCTGTAATCCGACTTTCCAAATAGGACCTGGCATAGATTCCTGGGGCAATATGTCCTTGAAAATATATTAAATCTCCTTTAAAAAAATTATTTTTTCCTCTAAAAAAATGATTAAATCCAACTTCATATAACGTACAACTTGACATATAACTTGAAATATGTCCACCTAAATTATGTTTTTTATTGGCTCTAATTATTAAAGCTATTGTATTCCATCTTACTGCAGATCGTATCTTTCTCTCTAAATATTTTTTACCAGGAAAAAGTTTTTCACAATTTTCTGGGATTGTATTTTTATAACTACTAAAATTATTAATGAGATTATCTTTAACAAGATAAGAATTATTAATATAATTTACCATACTATTTAATAAATATTTTACACGAAATATTCCCTCTCGATCCATTACTGAAATTATAGAGTCAATCCATTCTTTCGTTTCTAAAGGATCAAGATCTTTTATCATAAAAATATCTCCTAATATTTTTATTAATTTATTTTAATACTTCTAATAATTGCAATGTTTTTAATAAGGTTGAGTGATATTTATTTGCTAACCATGTTAAAGGTAATCTTATTCCTTTTTTTACTAAACCCATTTTATTTAAAGCCCATTTTACTGGTATAGGATTTGATTCGATACTTAAAGCATAATGCAATGGCATTAATTTTTTATTTATTTTATAAGCTAATTCAATATTACCTTCTATTGAAGCAATACATAATTCATGCATTTTTTTAGGAACTATATTTGATGAAACAGAAATTACTCCGTGACCACCAGATAATAAAAATTCACAAGCTGTACTATCATCCCCTGAATATAAAGCAAAATCTTTATATTTTAATTTTTCAATTAACTCTACAGCTCTTTCTAAATCACCTGAAGATTCTTTTATTCCTATAATATTTTTAATTTCTGATAATTTTAAAATTGTTTCATTATAAATATCTACACCCGTTCTTTTTGGCACATTATAAATTATTATTGGAAGGCCTACAGAAGCTATTTCTTTAAAATGGTCTAACATCCCACATTGAGTAGGTTTATTATAATAAGGAGTTACAGATAAACCAGAATGAGCACCAGCTTTTTTTGCAGATTTTGTTAAATTAACTGCTTCACTGGTTGAATTAGCACCTATTCCCGCAATTACTGGAATCTTATTATTTACCTCATTAACTATAGTACGTATTACTTTAAAATGTTCTTCTAAATTTAGTGTGGTTGTTTCACCTGTTGTTCCTGCTGCTACTATTGCATCTGTATTATTTTCTAAATGAAACTTTACTAAAGTTCTCAAAGATTCCCAATCTATTACACCATTTCTTTTCATGGGTGTAGCAATTGCAACTATGCTTCCCCTTATCATATTTAACCTCTTATTTAAATTTTATTTTTTTTTAAAAATATTAGATTTAATAATATCATTTCTAATCCTGATTTTAAATCTGATAATTCTAACATAGTTTTACGTCCTTTTAATATTATTTTATAATATATCTTTATTTCTTCTATAGTAAAATTTTTAGAAAAATAAATTAAATCTTCATCTAGATCTTCATTTATTAATTTAAAATAATTTGGTAGAAGTTTTGATAAAAATATTTTATGAAACAAAATAATTAACTCATCACATATATAAATAAAATCTACACCTAATTCATAGAAATTTATTATTAATTCTAAGATTTTATATATATCATTTTTTATTAAAGCTTTTACTATTAAATAAATATAATATTTATCTATTACTCCTAAAATATTAATTATATTTTTTTCTTTAATTTTTTTACCACAAAAAATTATAGCTTGTTCTATTAAAGATAAAGCATCTCTCATAGAACCTTTTGAAAGTTTACATATTAAATTTAAAGCATTATTTTCTATTAATATATTTTCTAAAAACAAGATTTTTTTTAAATATTTAACCATTAATTTAAAGGGGATTAATTTTAAATTAAATTGTAAACATCTTGATAAAATTGTAATTGGAATTTTTTTAAATTTTGTAGTAGCTAATAAAAATTTTATATATTCAGGTGGTTCTTCTAAAGTTTTTAATAATGCATTAAAACTATATAAAGAAAGCATATGTACTTCATCAATTAAATATATTTTATACCGTCCTTTAATTGGAGGATATTTTATATCTTCTAATAATTCTTTTGTTTCTTCAACTTTTGTTCTTGAAGCAGCATCTACTTCAATTAAATCACTAAATTTTCCTAGATTTATTAATTTACAATTTTTACATTTTTCACATGAATTTATTAATATCCCTTTTTCACAATTTAAACATTTTGCAAAGATTCTAGCTAGTGTAGTTTTCCCAACCCCTCTACTGCCTGTAAATATATAGGCATGATGTAATCTAAAATTTTTTATAGAACTTTTTAAAGATTTTATTACATGATTTTGTCCTATTAAATCATCTAATTTTTTTGGTCTTAATTTTAGAGCTAAAATTTTATAGCTCATTATTTTTATGTCCTTATAAATTTAATTTTCTAAATGTCCTCCAAATTGCTTACGCATTGCTGACAATAATTTCTCTCCAAATTTTTTTTTTATTCTTGATCTAAATCTAATATATAAAGATGTTGTTAAGACTTCTAACGGTATTGATTCTTCTAATGCTGTTTTTACTATCCATCTGGCTTCACCAGAATCATTAACCTTACCATTAAATTCATTAAGTTTAATATCATTAGCTAATGATATTGAAATTAAATCTAATAACCATGAACTTATTACGCTACCAACACGCCATGTTGAAGATATATAATATAAATTTAAATTATAACGATTTTTATATGAGACATTTTTTTTATTAAAATTTTTCATAAAATTAAAACCTTCAGAATATGATTGCATCATTCCATATTCTATTCCATTATGTATCATCTTAACAAAATGTCCTGAACCTATTTTTCCACAATACATATAACCTTTATTTTTTTTATTTTTTGGAGATAAAACATAAAAAATATTATTATTTTTTTCAAAAATTTTTTGATTTCCTCCTATCATCATACAATAACCTCTTTTTAATCCCCAGATTCCACCTGAAACACCTACATCTATATAATTAATTCCTTTTATAAATAATTTTTCAGATCTAATAATATCGTTTTTAAAGTATCCATTACTCCCGTCGATTAATGTATCACCAATTTCCATATACTTTATTATTTTTATAATTACTTCTTCTGTTATTTCACCTGCCGGTAACATCAACCAAATTGTTCTAGGATTTTTTAATTTTAAAACCAAATTTTTTAATGATTTTACTCCTTTCCCTCCTTTTTCTTCAATTTTTTTTATATTTTTTATATTTTTATCATAAATATAACATTTATATTTATTTCTTATTAATCTTATAGAAATATTACCCCCCATTTTTCCTAAACCAATAATCCCAATATTCACTTAATAATCTCCTAACAAATTTAATTTTATTTAAGGAGAGAGAGGGATTCGAACCCTCGAAGTTTATAACTTACACACTTTCCAGATGTGTTCCTTCAGCCACTCGGACACCTCTCCAATCTTCTTAACTATGTATACCTTTTCCTTTTATTAATAATTTTATTGATATTGAATATAATAATATAATAAATATTATTATTGCTACTAATGATTTCTCTATAACTATATCTGATATCCCTAATATTCCATATCTAAAAATATTAACCATATAAAGTATTGGATTTATTAATGAGATTTTTTTCCAAAAATCAGGTAATAAATTTATAGTATAGAATACCCCACCTAGATAACTCAAAGGAGTTAATACAAAAATAGGAATTATTGAAATATCATCAAATTTATTAGCTATTAAAGCATTTATAAATCCTGCTAATGAAAATAATATAGATGTTAAGATTATTACCAATATAGTTAAAAAAGGATGTATAATTTTTATTTTTATAAAAAACATTGAAACAAATGTAACTATAAAACCTACTAATAAACCTCTAAATAAACCACCTATAATAAAACCATCTAATATTACCCAATCTGGCATTGGGGAAATTATTAATTCTTCTATAGATCTTTGAAATTTATTACCAAAAAAAGAAGAAGCCACATTAGAAAAACTATTTGTGATAACTGCCATCATTATTAATCCAGGAATAATATAAGTTATATAACTTACCCCACCCATCTTACCTAATCTAGAACCTATTAAATTTCCAAAAATTATAAAATACATAGTACTTGTAATGGAAGAAGGCAATAATGTTTGAGGCCAAATACGTATAAACCTACGAATTTCTCTTTTTATTAATGTAAATAACGCTATAAATAATTTTTTATTTTTCAATTTAATTTAAATACTCTTTATTTATCATTATCTATTAAATTTAAAAACATTTCTTCTAATCTCTTAGATTTATTACGAATAGATAAAATTTCTATTTTTTTCTTATAAAAGATATTAAATATCTCATTTATATTTATTCCTTTTTTTATTGATAATAAAATTTTATAAGAATCTTTAATTTTTAATTTTACCCCATTTATTACTGGGAATTTTTTTAAAGGTTTTTTTATTTCTAGTAAAAAAGTATTAACATCTAATTGTGTCAATAAAGAATGCATACTAGTATTTTTTATTATTACACCTTTATTTATAATAGCTACATTTCTACATAATCTTTCAGCTTCTTCTAAATAATGAGTTGTTAATATAATAGTTTTTTTTTCATTTTTATTTATATTATACATATAATTCCATATAATTCTTCTTAATTCAATATCTAATCCTGCTGTAGGTTCATCTAAAATTAATAAATTTGGATTATGCACTAAAGACCGTGCAATCATTAAACGTCTTTTCATTCCTCCAGATAAATTTCTTACTATCATTTCTCTTTGTTTAAACAACCCTAAATCGTTTAACAATTTATAAATACGTATTTTTGAAAAAATTTTAGATAAACCATAATATCCAGCTTGTGTAAAAAGAATATTTTCAACTTTTTCAAATTGATTTAAATTATATTCTTGAGATACAATTCCTAATTTGTATTTAGCTTTTGAAAAATTTTTATCTATATCTATATCAAAAATTTTTATTTTTCCAAATGTTTTTTTTATTAAAGAACTTATTATCCCAATCGTTGTTGTTTTGCCTGCGCCATTAGGTCCTAATAACGCAAAAAAATCTCCACTTATAACATTTAGACTTATATCTCTTAAAGCATAATTTTTATTATTATAAATTTTTGTTAAGTTTTTTATACATAAAGCTATATTTTTCATATTTTAAGTTACCTTAGCGGGAAACGAGATTCGAACTCGCGACCTTCACCTTGGCAAGGTGACACTCTACCGCTGAGCTATTCCCGCAAACATATAGATGATGTCCCATAGGAGGATCGAACCCCTGTTGTCACCGTGAAAGGGTGATGTCCTAACCACTAGACGAATGGGACTATTTAATAATTTTTTTATTATTATATTAATAATCTTACTTGTCAATATTAACTATATTAATATAAAGATTACGATATAATTAATATATTTAGGAGAAGAAATTATGATAAAAGAAGAAAATATTGAAATGGAAGGATTAATTATAGAAACATTACCAAATACTATGTTTAGAGTAAAATTAGAAACTGGTCATATAATTCTAGCTCATATTTCAGGTAAAATTAGAAAAAATTATATTAGAATTTTAACTGGAGATAAAGTAAAAATAGAACTTACCCCTTATGATCTTACAAAAGGTCGTATAATATATAGATCACGTTAATGAATAAAAATAAAAAAATTATTGTTTGTCTGTCAGGAGGAATTGATTCTTCTATATGTGCTTTTTTATTAAAAAAAAAATACCTTATTGAAGGATTATTTATGAAAAACTGGGAATTTATAAATAATTCAAAGAAATGTACAATAAAAAAAGATTATAAAGACGTAATTTATATATGTAAAAAATTAAAAATATTTTTACATATTGTTAATTTTTCAGCTGAATATTGGAATAAGGTGTTAAAAAGAACTATTAAAGAATTTATTTATGGGAATACACCAAATCCAGATATATTATGCAATAAAGAAATAAAATTTAAGTTATTGATTAAATATGCATTTAATATATTAAATGCAGATTATATAGCTACTGGTCATTATGTTAGATCAACAAATAATTTTTTAATAAAAAGTATTGATTTAAATAAGGATCAAAGTTATTTTTTATATAATATAAATAAAAAATTTATAAAAAAAATTATCTTCCCAATAGGAAGTTATAAAAAATTTGAAGTAAGAAAAATTGCAAAAAATAATTTATTTAAAATATATAATAAAAAAGACTCTTTTGGAGTTTGTTTTATACAAAATAAAAAATTTATTTCTTTTTTAAAGAAATTTATTCCTTTAAATTTTGGAAAAATACAAACAAGAAATAATTTTTTTATAGGTAAACATATCGGTTTTTCTTTTTATACTATTGGTCAACGTTATGGTTTCAATATAAATAAAAAATTTAATACTATTTATTGGTATATTATAAAAAAAAATTTAAAAAAAAATCTTTTATATGTAACAAATAAAAATAATAAATATTTATATAAAAATTCATTAATTACAAAAAATATACATTGGATTTATAATCCTTTTAATAGAAAAATAAAAAATCCAATAATTTTATCTGCTAAAATTAGATATAGACAAATAGATCAAAAATGCCTAGTTTATAACTTTATTAATTATATCAAAGTATATTTTTTATATAAACAAAGATCAATAACTGAAGGACAATCCATTGTATTATATAAAAATAATATTTGTTTAGGAGGAGCTCTTATAAAATCAGCATATAATAGAAAAGAAAATTAATATAAAAAAATTTTTATAATTTTTTTTAAAAAATTAACAAAAAGTTTAATTTCTTCTAAAGAATTATAAATTGCAAAAGAAATTCTACAAACTGTATTTATTCCATAATTATTTAACATAGGTTGGACACAATGATTTCCTGTCCTAATAGCTATCCCATATTGATCTAATAATAATCCTATATCATGTGAATTAATACCTTCTATTATAAAAGATAATACTGAAATTCTTTTATTTTTTCCTAAAATATGAATATTTTTTATATTATTTAATTTTTTTATTAAATAAAAAATAAGTATTTTTTCCCAAATTTTTATAAAATTTAAATTTTTTTTTAACCATTTTAATGATGTATAAAATGCTATAATATTACATATAGCTTGTGTACCTGCTTCAAATTTATAAGGAACTTCTGAAAAGTTAATTTTTTTTTTAAAAAAAGTAAAATTCCTTACCATCTCTCCACCAAATTGCCAAGGAACCATACATCTTAAGATATCTAATCTTACATATAATATTCCTACACCTGTTGGCCCGTAGCTTTTATGTGAAGAAAAAACATAAAAATCTACATTTAATTTTTGTACATCAATTTTTTTATGAGATATTGCCTGAGCTCCATCTACTAAAATTAATGATTTTTTTTTATGAGCTATAATTGATAATTTTTTTATAGGATTTATTACCCCTGAAACATTAGAAACATGAGTAATAACTACTAATTTTGTTTTTTTAGTAAACAACCTTTTATATTTTTTTATATCTACTAAACCTTTATCATTTACAGGGATTATTTTTAATTTTAATTTTTTTTTTTCAGATAATATTTTCCAAGGAATTATATTTGAATGATGTTCCATAATAGAAATTAAAATTTCATTTCCTTTTTTTAATTTAAATCCATAACTATTAGAAACCATGTTTATAGATTCTGTTGTTCCTTTTGTAAATATAATCTCTTCTTTATATTTTGCATTTATAAATTTACAAACAATTTTTCTTGTACGTTCATACGCTAAAGTAGCAGAATTTGATAAATAATGTGTTCCCCTATGAATATTAGAATTATAATAGATGTTATATTCATTAATTACTTTTATTACATTATTTGGCATTTGAATTGTAGCTGCATTATCAAAATATATTAAATTATATATTTTATATATAATTCTTTTTAAGAATGGAAAATCTTTTCTTATTTTTATAATTTTTTTATTTAGAAATTTATAATTTATTAACATATCATATGTTTATAACATATATTTATCTTTAAAAGAATTTATTTTTTTTGATATATTTTTTATTATTTTTAAAAAAAAATATTTTTTTAATGAAATATTTTTTATTTTTTTAAAAAATTGATTAATGATACTTAATAAAATTAAATTTTTTGCGATTTCTTTTTTTATACCTCTAGTTCTTAAATAAAAAATATAATCTTTATTTATTTTTCCTGTAACTGTGCTATGTGTACAAAATACATCTTTTGATTTAATTTTTAATTTTGGATTTGTTTTAATAATAGAATTATTAGATAATAAGATATTATTATTTTTTTGAATTCCATATACATTTTTTATATTATTTCTTATCATAATATAACAATTAAAAATACCTTTACCATTATTATCTATTATTCCTTTAAAATCTATATTTGAACTTGTAAAGTTATAATTATGATTAATAATTATATTATTTTTTATAAAATTTTTATATTTAGGATAAAACAACCCTAATAATATACATTTACTATACTTTTTATTTAAATTTATTATTAATTTATTATATAATAAATAACAAAATAAATTTATATTATAAAAATAATATTTACTAAATTTTTTTTGATTTACAATCATATTTGACAGATGAATATCTAAGATATTTAATTCTTCTAACTTATAAAAGTCTATTTTTGTATTATTATTTATATTTATTTCAAAAAATATATTATTTATATTTTTTATATTATTTTTATTTATATAATGTTCTATTATTTTAATATTTATATTTTTTTCAATATAAATTAATATTTTTAAATTATTTTTTTTTATATAAATTTTTTTATTTGATATATATAAAAAATATATTGGTTTTTTTATTTTTATATTCGATTTAATATAAAGTATTAAGCCATTAAATCTATTTAATTTTATAAAACCTTGTTTTATTTTATATTTAATATTATTTAATATAATATTTTTTAAATAAATTATTTCTATCCCATATAATTTATTTATAGTTGAATATTTTTTTGATAATCTGCCATCTATAAAAACTATCAAATATGCATCAATATTTAAAATACTTTTTTTTATATTACTAAACATATTTTTCATAACCAAATAATTCTAAATCATTAACTAAATTTTTCTCACCAGATTTTATTAATTTTCCATTTAATAATATATGTATATAATTTGGTATTATATAATTTAATACACGTTTATAATGAGTAATTAAAATAATTGAACAATTAGTTTTTGATCTTATCAAATTTATACCTTTTGATACTATTTTAAGAGAATCAATATCTAAACCTGAATCTATTTCATCAAGTAAAATTATTTTTGGTTTTAACATTAACATTTGTAAAAGTTCATTTTTTTTTCTTTCTCCACCTGAAAAATTTTCATTTACAGATCTTTTAAAAAGTTTTTTATCAAATTTTAAATATTCCATATTTTTTTTTATTTTTTTTATAAAAGTATAAATACTTATTTTATCTTTTCTTAAATAAATTAATTTTTCATTTAATGCTGTATGTAAAAAATATATATTTTTTACACCTGGAATTTCTATTGGATTTTGGAAACTTAAAAAAAATCCTAATTTTGATCTTTCTTCTATATTTAAATTAGTAATATTAATATCATTAAAAAAAATTTTACCTTTAGTTATTGTATTTTCTTCTTTTCCTGCTAATGTTGATAATAAAGTAGTTTTGCCAGACCCATTTGGGCCCATTATTACATGGGTTTCACCTTGATTAATTTTTATATTAATACCTTTTAAAATTTGAGTTTTTTTTATTTTAACATTTAAATTTTCTATTTTTAACATATATAATTTTTTATTATCCTAAAGAACCTTCTAAAGTTATTTCTAATAAAGATTCTGCTTCAACTGCAAATTCCATTGGTAAATTTTGAAATACATCTTTACAAAACCCATTAACTATCAGATTTATAGTATCTTCTTTTTTTATTCCTCTTTGCATACAATAAAAAATTTGATCTTTATTTATTTTATAAGCTGTCGCTTCATGTTCTAATATCGATGTTTTATTTTTTATATTTTGATAAGGGATAGTATATATGATACTATTATTGCCTATTATTAATGAATCACATTGGGTATAATTTCTTGATTTGATAGAATTTTTTGTTATTTTTACTAAACCTCTATACGCTTGTTTTGATTTTCCAATTGCTATGCCTTTCGCTATTATCGTTGATTTAGTATATTTACCAACATGAATCATTTTTGTCCCAGTATCTGCTATTTGTTTATTTTTAGTTATAGTTACTGAATAAAATTCCCCCTTAGAATTATCTCCTTTAAGTATACAAGAAGGATATTTCCATGTAATGGCTGAACCTATTTCTAATTGTATCCAACTAATTCTAGATCTCAAACCATTACATAATCCACGTTTAGTTACAAAATTATAAATACCGCCTATACCTTTTTCATTACCTGGATACCAATTTTGTACTGTAGAATATTTTATATAACTATCTTCAAAAGCTATTAATTCTACTACAGCAGCATGTAATTGATTTTCATCATAAATTGTTGCAGTGCATCCTTCCAAATATGAAACACTTGATCTTTTTTCACATATAATTAATGTTCTTTCAAATTGTCCTGTCTTATTAGTATTCATTCTAAAATAAGTAGATAATTCAATAGGACATTTTATGCCTTCCGGTATAAAAACAAAAGTTCCATCTGTAAAAACTGCTGAATTTAACGCTGAAAAATAATTATCATCTTGCCGAACAACAGAACCTAAATATATTTTTATTATATAAGAATATTTTTTTATTGCTTCTGAAATAGAACAAAAAATAATTCCTAAGTTATATAATTTTTCTTTATAAGTAGTAGCAATTGATACAGAATCAAATACTGCATCTACTGCTATTCCTTTAATTTTATTATTTTCATATAAATTTACACCTAATTTTTTATAGGAATATAAGAATTTTTTATTTAAATATTTTTTTTTTGGAGAACTAAAAAAAGAAATTTCTTTATAATTTATTTTAGGTGTTTTAAATATAGCCCAAAAAGGTGGTTTCATATTTAACCATTTATAATAAGATCTTAATCTCCATTTTAACATCCAGTTTGGTTCTTTTTTATATTTTGATATATTATTTATTATTTTTTTATTTAATCCAGGTAATTGTATATTACAATCTATATTTATTTTAAAACCATGTTTATATTTTTTTTTATATAATTTTTTTAAAATCTTATTATTTGTATTTATCAAAATTCTAATCTCTAAATATTATTTTTTAATATAATAGTATCAGTTCTTACAGGTCCAGTAGATATCCCTATTTCATTTTCTATACCTTTAGTAGGTTTGATTTCTTTATCTCTAACCCTGTGTCCCTTTACTTATGTCTTCCTATTATTACTATATTTTTACCAATCATATTTTTCTTAATTTTATTTTTTTTATAATGATATTACTTGCCATTCTTTATTTATCAAACATAATTTTCTATTACAATTATTTTCATTTAAATTAATAATTTGATTTGGTAATTCTTGTATTACTTTTTCACCATAAAATCTTAATTCCTCAATTTTTTGTTTTAATTTTAAATCATCTAAATCTGGAGCCCAGATTCCTTCTATATTATTTTTTTTTTCATTTAATAATGTCAATAAATTTAAATCCATAGTACAACCCGTCGAAGGTCTTTTTTTTCCATAATTTTTTCCAATATCATATCTACCTCCTTTAGCTATAGATTGTACAATTCCTGATACATAAACTGTAAATATTATACCATTATGATATTGATAACCTTTAAAATCAGACAAATCAAAATATATTGATATATTTTTATAATTTTTCTTAATAAATTTATATATAATTATTAACTGATCCAAAGCAATTTTAATATCTTCCAGAAAGGATATTTTTTTATATGCTGATTTAAGCATATTAAAATCACCATGTAATCTTGGTAATATTTTTAATATTTTACTTATATTTAAATCTATATTTATTTTTTTTATTATATTTTCAACATCTGTATATGATTTATTTTCTATTGATTCAAATAAAATATTTAAATATTCTTTTTCTATTTTAGATTTTTTTATTAATATCCTATATATACCTAGGTGCCCAAAAGATAAATTTATTTTTTTTGCTCCAGATAATCTTAAACTTTTAATAGTAAGATTTATTATTTCTATATCTGCTTCAATCCCAATATAACCTAATAATTCTATGCCAACTTGTATAGGATTTCTTCCTAAATCATTTTGTTCCTCAACTGTAAAAGCTCTAAAAACATTTGTACAATAACATATTCTATATGGACCTTGATTTTTTAATATACGAGAATCTAACCTTGCAATTTGTGGAGTTGAATCTGCACTTAAACCAATTAATTTCCCACTTAATGTATCTATTAATTTGAATGTCTGTAATTCTAAATCAGATCCTACATTATTTAATAATGTTTCTAAATATTCGATTTGTGTAGTAATAACAAAATTATAACCATATTTATAATATAAATCTAATAAATCTCTTCTTGTTTTTTCTAATTTTATTGCTTGATTTGGTAAGATTTCATTTATCCCATCCGGTAATAAAAAAGTTTTCATAATTTTTTTCATAATTTTATATTATTTATTTTTATTATATATTATATTTTTTTATCCAATATCTTGAAATATTACTTTTTAATAAATATATGAAATAATCACTTATTTTTGGATTACAAGCATCTAACCAAAAAGCATCATTAAATTTACGTAACCATAATTTTTGTTTTTTTGCTAAATTTCTATTAGCAGCTAATAATTTTTCTTTTAATATAAAAAAATTATATTTCCCATCAATATATTCCCAAACTTGACGATAACCTATACTTTGCATAGCTGGTAATTCCAAATACATATTTTTCATATTTTTTAAAAATTCTACTTCTGTAATCAAACCACTTTCTAACATAAAATTTAACCTAAAAAAAATATTTTTATATAAAATATCTTTATTATTATGTGTTACTATAAATTTTATTACCTCACATGGAAAATTTTCTTTATTTTTTTTTTGCCAAAAAAAATTAATAAATTTATTAGTATTTAAATATACTTCTAAAAATCTTTTATTTCTATAAATATCATTATTATTTATTTCTTTTTTTATAAATTTATTTTTTTTAAATATTTTTTTTAATAATAAAAAATAATATTTATCATAATGTTCTATTTTATATTTTAAAACCGGTATTTTAGCAATTCCTTCCAATAAAATATTAAAATAAAACATAGAACCACCAACTAATATTGGAATTTTTCCAGAAGTACTAATTTTTTTCATTGCTTTTAATGCATCATTTCGAAAATTCCAAACTGAATATATTTCATAAGGATATCTTATATCTATTAATTCATGATATATCTTTTTAGGTTTTGCTGTACCGATATTCATATATCTATAAACCATAGCTGAATCAACACTAATTAATTCACAATTTAATAACTTTTTTAATTTTATAGCTAATTCTGTTTTTCCTGATGCAGTTGTCCCCATTAAAAAAATAGCAATTGGTTTTTTATTATATATTTTCATAATCAACGTTTACGTAAAAATAAATTATCTAGTTTCTTATTAGAAATTTTAATCCAAGTGGGTCGGCCATGATTACAAATTTTTATATTATTTGTTAATTCCATTTCACGTAAGAATGAATTCATTTCTATGATTGTTAATTTTTTATTTGATCGTATACTATTATAACAAGAATATTTTATAAAAATTTTCTTTAAGTTATTTAATATATTTTTCTCAGAATCAATAATTTTTAATTTTTCAAAAATTTTTTTAATTATTAAATAAATATTTATATTTTTTAAAAAATAATTAGGTATTTCTTTTATTAAAATTATATTTGAATTTATTATTTCTAACGTTATTCCTAATTTTAAAAAAATTTTTTGGTTTTTTTTTATTAAATAAATTAATTCATTATCTAATTTTAAATTTATAGGAAATAATAATTTTTGTTTTAAAGTTTTATTATTAAATTGTTGTTTTTTTATTTTTTCATAAATCATTCTTTCATGAGCCGCATGTATATCTACAAGAATTAAACCTTCTTTATTTTGTGATATAATAAATTTTTCTTTATATTGACCTATAGCAAATCCTAAATAATTTTTATTATTTATTTTTTCTAAATTTAAATTTTCTTTTTTTTGATTTTTTTTTATTTTATTATTTTTTAATTTACAATTACTTTTTAATAAATTATAAATATTTTCATAAATAAAATTACTTATTATTTTTTTATTTACAAAATTAACTTTATACTTATTAGGATGTACATTTATATCTAACATACTTTTTTTTATACTTATATATAAAATATATGATGGTTTTAAACCTTTAAACATAGTTTCATTATAAGCATTTAATATAATTTTTTTTAAAAAAGGATCTTTTATTATTCTTCTATTTATAAAAATATATTGTTTATTTTTTCCAAAAATATAATTTGGTAAAATAAACCATCCTATAATTTTTATTTGATTATATTTATCAAGTTTATTTATAAACAAACTATTTTTTATAAAATTTTTACCAAAAATATTACTAATTCTATTTCGACATTCATTTATATTTAAACAAGGTAATAATTTATATATATTTTTTTTATTTATAAAAGTCCAACAAATATCAAAACTTGATAAAACTAAATTATAAAACATTTCAACAATTTTATTTTTTTCAATTCTATCACTAGATAAATTATTTAATTTTATAGGATTATTATAAAATAAATCACTTACAGATACAGTCGTACCTTTCAAATGTGGATAAGGAAAAATATCTATTCTTCCAAAATTTTTAGATATTCCATATCCTTTATAAGTTTCATTATAAGGATTAGATAATAAAGAATAATTAGATATTGATCCTATTGCTGATAAAGCTTCACCTCTAAAACCTAATGTTTTAATATTATTAATCTCATAAAAATTACTTATTTTACTTGTTGCATTTTTTAAAAATACTAATTTTAAATCATCTTGATTTATTCCACAACCATTATCAACAACTTTTATTAATTTTTTCCCCCCTTTTTCTATATTTATTTTTATATTTTTACTTCCAGCATCTATAGAATTTTCAACTAATTCTTTTAAAACATATGATGGATCTTTAATAAGTTCACCAGCTGAGATTTTATTTATTAAATGTTTATTTAGTATTTTTATTCTATTAAAGTTTTTTTCAATCATAAGATTTTTATTTTATATATTTATTTAAATAATATAATTTATATAATTTTATATTTCCTAAAAATAAATTTATTAATAAATTTATTTTATAAATTTTTTTATATTTTTTTAAATATATATATTTTTTTATTCTTATAAAATTATATATATATAATTTTTTTAAATATATATATTTAATAATTTGTATTTTATTTATCTTTTTTTTCAAAATATATATTTTTTTATATTTGATAAAATATATATCAATATTAAAAATATTATTTTTTTTTAATAAATTATAATTAATTAAAATTTTTTTTATAAGTTTTATTTTTTTTATATTTCCTAAAATATATATTTTTTTTAAATTTTTTAAATTTATATTAAATATTTTTTTTATAATATATTTTTCACTTAATTTTAGTTTATTTATTGGAAATAAAATTTTTTTCATTTTTATATATTTTTCTTATAGCACCTGTATCAGCAGACCTTGCAAAATATGAATATATTTTTAAAGCTTTTGTTATTATTCTATTCCGATTATTTTTTGGTTTCCATAAATTTTTTTTATATAATTTATTCATTTTATTTCTACGATTAATTAATCTATTTTTATTAATTAATAAATTTATATATCTTTTATTTATATTAATACTAATTAAATCATCATTTTTTATTAAACCTATATTCCCTCCTGAAGCAGCTTCAGGCGAGACATGTCCAATTGATAAACCAGACGTCCCACCAGAAAATCTTCCATCTGTTAATAAAGCACAAAATTTATCTAATTTTTTATATTTCAAATAAGAAGTAGGATATAACATTTCTTGCATTCCTGGTCCCCCTTTAGGACCTTCATAACATATAATTAATATATCCCCTTTCTTTATTTCATTATTTAATATACTTTGAACTGCTAATTCTT
This sequence comes from Candidatus Portiera aleyrodidarum, assembly GCF_000953295.1. Lineage (GTDB taxonomy): Bacteria > Pseudomonadota > Gammaproteobacteria > Johnevansiales > Johnevansiaceae > Portiera > Portiera aleyrodidarum_A. Next base: position 174,130 of record NZ_LN649255.1, read on the forward strand.
GTGAATTAACAACTTTAGCTCTACCTTTAAATTTTAAAATTTTTTTATTTACTCCTGCTGTTTTTACAACACATCCATTTTTAGCGATATTTCCAAATAATATTGCTAATCCGCCATCTTTAGAATAACAATATTTTTTCTTACGAATACAACCATTTTTTCTATCTAAATCTAAAGGCCATTTATTATTTTGATAATAAGATTTATTTGTTATAATTCGACCTGGAGCTGCTTGATAAAAATTTAATATATTTTTATCAAATGAATACATAATATCCCACTTATATAATGCTTCTTTTAATGTTTTACTATATATAGTAGGAACAAATGTATTTAATAAATTTAATTTATTTAATTCCCCTAAAATTCCAAATACCCCACCAGCTCTATGAAAATCTTCAATAAAATATTTTTTTGTATTAGGAGATAATTTACATAATTGTGGTACTTTAGTTGATAATTTATCTATATTTTTTAATTTAAATTTTATATTTGCTTCTTTTGCTATGGCTAATAAATGAAGTATTGTATTTGTTGAACCACCCATAGCGATATCCATTATTATTGAATTTTCAAATGATTCTTTTAAACATATATCTAACGGTAAAATTTTTTCATTATTTTTATAAAATTTATTTGTTATTTCTACAATTTTTTTTCCTACTTTATTAAATAATAATTTCCTATTTACATGAGTTGATAATAAAGTTCCATTACCTGGAAATGCTAATCCTAAAACTTCTAATAAACAATTCATGGAATTTGCAGTAAACATCCCAGAACAACTTCCACAAGTTGGACAAGCATTTTTTTCTATTTCTAATATTTTTTTACTATTTTTAGTTTTTGATCCACTTATAATAATAGCATCTACTAAATTAATATTTTTTTCTTTTATTTTTCCTGCTTCCATAGGACCACCTGAAATAAAGATTGTAGGAATATTTAATCTAAAACAAGCTATTAACATACCTGGCGTAATTTTATCACAATTAGAAATACATACTAGGGCATCAGCACAATGAGCATTTACCATATATTCAACTGAATCTGCTATAAGTTCTCTAGACGGTAAAGAATACATCATCCCACTATGTCCCATAGCAATCCCATCATCTATAGCAATAGTATTAAATATTTTAGCATTTCCACCATTTTTTTTTATTGATTTTTTTATAACTTTTCCTACTTTATCTAAAAGTATATGACCTGGAACAAAATCAGTATAAGAATTTGCAATAGCAATTATTGGTTTATCAAAATCATTATCTTTCATACCAGTCGCACGCCATAACGCTCTCGACCCTACCATTTTTTTATTTGTAGTTTTATAAGATCTATAATTTTTCATTTTTTACCTAATAATATTTTTTTTAAAAAACTATTTTTGCTATATCTTTATAATTTTTAACAAAATGAATTTTTATATTTTTTTTTAAATAATTTGGTAAATTTTCAAAATCTATTTTATTATCTTTTGGTAATAAAATTTCAAAAATTTCACTTCGTCTTGCTGCTACAATTTTTTCTCTAATACCACCTACTGGTAAAATTTGACCTGTTAATGTAATTTCACCAGTCATTGCGAGTTTACTATTTATACTTTTTAATTTAGCTAATGATATTAAAGCTGTTGTCATTGTTACTCCTGCAGATGGTCCATCTTTTGATATTGAACCTTCCGGGATATGTAAATGTATAAAATAATTATTAAAAAATTTTTTATTTATATTATAATAATTAATATTTGCTAATGTATAACTATATGCTATATTTGCTGATTCTTTCATTACATTACCTAAGTTTCCTGTAAGTTTTAAGCCATTTTTAAAATTCTGAATTCTAACAGCTTCAATTGGCAAAGTAACACCACCTAGAGAAGTCCAAGCCAATCCTGTTACTACTCCAATACCGTTTAATAATTTTTCTTTTTTAAAAAGAGGTGTTCCTAAATAATCTTTTAAATTATTAATTGATATATTTATAATATTATTTTTATTTATTAATAATTTAACTACTGATTTACGAACAATCCGATGTAATTGTTTTTCTAAATTTCTAACACCTGCTTCTCTAGCGTATCCTTCTATAATTTGTTTCAATGCCGCTGATGTAATTTTTATACTTTGTTTTGGTAAATTATCTTTTTTTAATAATTTAGGCCACAAATGATTTTTAGCAATCTTATATTTTTCTTCAGATAAATAACCATATAACCTAATAGGTTCCATTCTATCATATAAAGGTATTGGTATAGTATCTGTTTTATTTGCTGTACATATAAATAATACTTTAGATAAATCTATATGAATATCTAAATAATTATCAAAAAACTCATTATTTTGTTCTGAATCTAAAACTTCTAATAAAGCAGAAGCTGGATCATTATTATATGTTTGACTTATTTTATCAATTTCATCTAACATAATTACAGGATTTAAAACCTTTGTTTCTTTTAATGCTTGAACAATTTTACCTGGCATTGAACTTACATAGGTTCTACGATGCCCTTTGATTTCAGCTTCATCACGTATTCCACCTAATGATATTCTATAAAATTTTCTTCCTAATGCATTTGCTATTGATTTGCCGATTGATGTTTTTCCAACTCCTGGAGGACCTATGAATAATAAGATTGAACCTCCTATCGTCCCTTTAAATGTACATTCTGCTAAAAATTCTATAATTCTTTCTTTTATATCATTTATCCCATCATGATATTTATTTAATAATTTACGTGCATAACTTATATCTATTCGATCTTTAGATAAAACACCCCATGGTATTTTTGTTAACCAATCTAAATAATTACGAGTTGTACTATATTCTGGGGATCCTATTTCTAAGATTTTTAATTTATTTAATTCCTCTTTTATCTTTTTTTTAACTTTTTTTGATATTAAAAAGTTTTTTATACGTATTTTAAACTTTTTTATATCATTTATTCTTTCATCTTTTACAATACCTAATTCTTTTTGTATAAATTTTAATTGTTCTCTTAAAAAAAATTCTCTTTGCCGTTCATGTATTTGTAAATTTACTTTTTGTGATATTTCATTTTGTAACTTAGCTATTTCTATTTCTTTTCTTAACATTGGTAAAACTAATTGCATTCTATTTAATATAGATAAAGTCTCTAAGATTTTTTGTAATTCTTTTCCTTTATTTGATGTTATCGCTGCAGCAAAATCTGTTAAAGGACCTGGATCATTTGGACTAAATCTATTTAAATAATTTTTTAAATCTTCACCATATAAAGGATTAATTGGTAATAACTCTTTTATACTATTTATTATTGCAATGGCATAAGCACGTGTTTCATCAGATTCTTTATTTAAAATTTCTTTTGGATATATAACTTCTACAAAAAATGGGGGATTTTTTGATATCCAATTTCTTATTTTAAATCTTTTTAAACCTTGAGCTATAAATTGTATTTGATCTCCATCTGTTCGATGAACTTTTACAATAGTACCTATTAAAGGAAAATCACTCTTATTAAATATTTCTTTATTCTTAACATAAACTAATCCTAAACAATTTTGTTTTGTCTCACCTACTCTTTGTATTGTTTCAATCCATTTATTTTTATTTATTACTAATGGTTGTATTTGAGCCGGAAAAAATGGCCTATTATTTATAGGAAGTAAATAAATACTTTCTGGCAAGAAATCATTTTTAGACACTATTTTATGTCCTTTATAATTATATATTGGTAAATTATTATTTATATATTGGGATTTTTTTACAAAGTTTATTAACTTTAATATTAATTTTTTTTTTTATAATATAAAAATTTTTTTTATTTTTTATATTATCTAATATATCACAAATCCATATAGCTAGATTTTTACATTCTTTTTCTTTAAAACCACGTGTTGTTATTGCTGAGGTACATAATTTAATACCAGATGTAATAGCAAGATTTTTTGAATAATTTGAAATAAAAAATATATCTACTAAAATATTAATTTTTTTTAAAATATATTTTATATATTTACCTTTAATCCCATATTCTATTAACGATATTAAAAAAAAACTATTTTTTTCATTATTTAATATGATTTCATAACCTCTATTAATAAATATCTCAATCATTACTTTTACATTTTTTCTAATTTGTAGTTGATAATTTTTAAAATTTAAATCTAAAGCTTCTTTAAAACATACAGATTTAGCTACTAAACTATTTTTTTTATAAATACTTTTATTATTAATAAATAAAAAAGAATCAATAATATTACAAATATCTGGATTATTTTTAGATAAAATTAATCCCCCAATTGGACCACGTAAATTATTATTAGTTGAAGTAATTACTATATGAGCATAATTTATTGGAGTAGGATATTCATTTATAATAATTAATCCTGTTATTTTACTAATATCTATTATTAAATAACTATTAATATAATTAGATATTTTTCTAAAAATTGCCCAATCTATATTTAAAATATATTCATATAATATAATTTTTATTAATTTGGGTTTATATTTATTTATTAATTCTAATATTTTATTTTTTTTTATTTCATTATTTAATATTTGATATTTTATATATATAATTTTTCTACCTAAAAAATTATAATGATTTTCAATATCTGAATTATAATGATTAATACTTATACAAATAATTATATCTCCACTATTTGTTAATGCTTTATATATTAATTCATTAGCTTCATTATATGAATCAAATATAATATTTGCATAATCACAACCAAACAATTTACAAGCACGTTTTATTGCTAATTTTTCTATATTATTTAGATAATATATATTACTTCTATTTTTATTTATTAATTTACAATTTTGTAATTCAATTATTTTTAAACTTGAATAATTAATCGAAGATAATAATTCAATTTTATTTTCTTGTAAAAATAATTCTTCTTTCACAAAAGAAAATAATTTTTTATCATATTTTTCAATATTATTAAAAACCATAAAAATTCTCTTATACATTATTCTAATTTTTTATTAATATATTATATTTATAATAATAAAAATTTTAAATACTTAATTAATATAAAAAATTATGAAAATAATAAAATCTATTAAAGGAATGAAAGATATTTTACCTAAAAAATCTTTTATTTGGCAATACATAGAAAATAAAATAAAAATTATTTTATATAAATATTCTTATCTAGAAATAAGAACCCCAATAATTGAAAAAACAAAATTATTTAATATATCTTTAGGAAAAACAACAGATCTAATAAATAAAGAAATGTATACATTCAAAGATAAAAAAAATAATTCTTTAACATTGAGACCTGAAAATACTACATCTATAATTAGATGTATATTAGAAAATAATATTTTCTTTAAAAATAAAAAACAAAAATTCTGGTATTTTGGACCAATGTTTAGATATGAAAATACTCAAAATGGAAGGTATCGACAATTTTATCAATTTGGGGTTGAAACATTTAATATGTCAGGTCCTGATATTGATTCAGAAATAATTTTAATAACAAATAGAATTTTTAATATCTTAGGAATAAAAAAATATATAACATTAGAAATAAATACTTTAGGAAATAAAAAATCTAGAATAATATATGCTAATATATTATTTAAATATTTAAAAAAATATAAAAATTATTTAAATAAAAATATATTTTATAAATTATATAAAAATCCCTTACGGTTATTAGATAATAAAAAAAATAATATAAAATACATATTTAATAATACTCCTAAAATTATAAGCTGTATAGATATAGATTCTATAAAACATTTTGAATATTTAAAAAATATTTTAAATTTTACAAATATAAATTATAAAATAAATACAAATTTAGTAAGAGGATTAGATTATTATTCTCGTACTGTTTTTGAATGGACTACAATTTTTTTAGGTAGTCAAAACACTATTTGTGCTGGAGGAAGATATGATTATTTAATAAAATATTTAATTGGAAAAAATATTCCTGCAATTGGTTTTGCTATAGGTATAGAAAGAATAATATTATTATTAGAAAAAATAAAAAAATTACCAATTAATATAAAATTTAAAATAAATATCTTATTTATTATAATTTCAAATGAAAAATATTTAAAAATAAACTCAATAAAAATTGCAGAAAAAATTAGAAATGAATTACCTAATTTAATTCTAAAAATTAATTTTTGTAATAAATCTTTAAAAAAACAATTATCTGAGGCAAATAATAAAGGTATATATATTATATTAATTTATGGTATAAATGAACAGAAAAAAAATAAAATAACTATAAAATATTTATATAAAAGAAAAAAACAAAACTTATTAAAGTTAAAAAACTTAATAAAAGAACTAAAATTAATATTTTATCATGAATCAAATTATTTCAATTATTGGTAAAACAAATGTAGGGAAATCTACTTTGTTTAATTGTTTAACAAAAAAAAATAATTCAAGAACAAATAATATTCCTTACTTTACTAGAGATAGAAAGTATGGAATATTAAAAATAAAAAATAAAAATATAAATTTAATAGATACAGCTGCAATTTTGAATGATTTTTTTTCTTATAAAAAAAATAATATAAATTATTCTATTAATAAACAAACCAGAATAGCTATTCAAGAATCAAAGATAATTTTATTTTTAATAAACTCATATACAAAAATTGATTTGTTTTATAAAAAATTTATCAATTATTTAAAACTAAAAAATAAAAAAATTATATTCATTATAAATAAAATTGATTATTTTAATAAATATATTATTACTGATTTTTATAAATTTAATTTAAATCATCCTATTTTTATATCTGCTTTAAAAAAAATAAATATAAAGAAATTATTATTTAATATAAAAAAAAATTTATATAACTATAGAATTTCTATAAAAAATAATAAAAATTTAATTAAGATTTGTACAATAGGAAAAACAAATGTAGGTAAATCTACATTAATTAATAGTTTATTAAAAGAAACACGTTTAATTATTGATAAAAATCCAGGGACTACAAGAGAAAATATAAAAATAAAAATAAATTATAAAAATAATTTATTTATTTTAACTGATACTGAAGGAATAGATAAGAATATAAAAAAAAATAAAATATTAAAATTAATTAATATATATAATATTATTTTATATATTATTGATGCTAATATAGGATTAGTTGAAATAGATTTATATTTAATAAAAAAAATATTTTTATTAGGTAAATTTTTAATTTTAATTATTAATAAATGGGATCTTCTAAATATTCATAAAAAAAAATTAATAAAAAATGAATTAAATTTAAAATTAAAAAAATATAAAACTTTCTTAAGTTTACATTTTATTTCTGCTTTATATTTATATAATATAAAAACTATATTTAATTCTATTGAATATTTTATTTATTTAAAAAATAAAATTTGGTCTATTAAAAAATTAACTAATTTAATTAATTTAGCGATAAAAAAAAAACCACCATTAATTTATAAGAATAAAAAAATTAAATTTATATTAGCTAAACAAATAAATCAAACTCCAATAAATATTATTATTTTTGGAAACAAAAAAATTAAATGTTTATCAAAAAATTACAAAAAATATTTATTAAATTTTTTTATAAAAAAATTAAATATAAAAAATATTTTATTAAAAATAACTCTTTTATAAGAAACGCCCGAGAGGATTTGAACCTCCAACAGTTTGATTCGTAGTCAAAAACTCTATCCAATTGAGTTACGGGCGCTTTATAAAAAAATTATGGAGAGAGAGGGATTTGAACCCTCGATAGATACTTGATCTATTTTCCTTTAGCAAAGGAACGCCATAAACCTCTCGGCCACCTCTCCAAATTTTTTATAGTTCTTCTTTTATATTTTTTTTATCTAAACAAAAAGCTGTATGTAATGAATTTATTGCTAAGTGTACAAATTTTTCATCTATTATTACAGATATTTTTATTTCAGACGTTGAGACCATTCTAATATTTATATTTTTTTTTGCTAAAACACTAAACATTTTTTTAGCTACACATAAATGAGATTTAATACCAACCCCAATTACTGAAATCTTAACAATTTTATCATCTCCATCTATTGTTCCATTTAGTTTATTAAAAACATAATTTTTTATAAGATTGTAAGCTTTTTTATAAAAATTTTTTGATAAAGTAAAAGTAAAATCTATTTTATTATTTATTTTTTTTATATTTTGAATTATCATATCTATTTCTATATTAGCATCTGCTATTTTCTTTACGATTTTATAAGCTACCCCAGGTCTATCTGAAACATTTAAAACAGTTATTTTTGCTTCATTACAATTATAAGTTATTCCTGAAATTAATGGTTTTTCCATATTAATTATTAATTTAGACCTCTTATTTATTATTAATGTACCTGGATTATTATCAAAAACAGATAAAACTCTTAGTGGTATATTATATTTACCTGCAAATTCAACAGAACGGATTTGTAATACTTTTGATCCTAAACTGGAAAGCTCTAACATTTCTTCTACATTTACATATGATAATAAACTTGATTTTTTACATATTCTTGGATCTGTTGTATAAACTCCAGAAACATCTGTATATATTTGACATTCATCAGCTTTTATAGAATAAGCTAATGCTACAGCAGTTGTATCTGAACCTCCTCTGCCTAACGTAGTTATATTACCATATATATCTATTCCTTGAAAACCAGCTACTACCACTACATTCTTATTTATTAGATCTTTATTAATTATTGAAGTATCTATATGTCGAATACGAGCTTTTGTATAAACACTATCAGTAAAAATAGCTACTTGTGCTCCAGTATAAGATTTTGCTCTAACACCAATAAAATTTAAAGCCATTGATAATAAAGAACTAGTTACTTGTTCTCCAGTTGATATTAAAATATCTAACTCTCGATTTTTATAAAGTTTAGTAATATTTTTTTTATAAATTTTTTTTGCTAAAGATAATAATTTATTAGTTTCTCCACTCATTGCGGACACAACAACAATTATTTTATGATTTTTTTTATAAAAAAATTTTATTTTTTTAGCAATATATTTTATATTTTTTATTGATCCTACTGATGTTCCACCAAATTTTTGTACTAAAATTCCCATTGTTTTCCTCAAAATAAATATATTTTTTAATATATATTAATATAATTTTAATATATTTTTTAATATATTTTTTATTAGATTTAAATTTTTAACATTTTTTTTATTAGTACTTATATATGAAAAAATATTTTTTTTACTATAAATAATATTTTTATTATTAATAAATAATTTATTTAAAATAATTTTTGAATTTAATTTTTTTTTTAAAAAATCATTCGTTAATCTAATAAATAAATTTATATTATTATTAATCTTTATATATATAATTATTATACTTTTATTAAATAACTTATTTATTAAATTATTTATTATTAAATACAAATCGTTTTTATAATAAATTTTTATTTTTTCTATTAAAATTCTATAGTTATATAAATATAGAATTTTTTTTAATAATTTTTTTATAAAAAAATTTATATTTATATTTTTTATTTCTCTTAAATTATCAATAAGTTCATTTTTTTTATTTATTATATTTAATATATTTTTTTTTATATTGTATATATTTTGTTTAAAAATATCAGATACATTATTAATTAATAATTTATTTTTTAATAAATAACATATAGCATTTTTATCTGTTAAAGCTTCAATCCGACGTATTCCTTTAGATATACTTTTTTCTAAAATTATACAAAAAACTCCAATTTTATTAGTACTTTCAACATGTAAACCATCACAAACTTCTATAGAATAACTATTTTTTTTTCCAATAAAAACTACATTTAATTTTTCTTTTAAATATTTATTTTCAACTAATGCAACTGCTTTAATCTTATTTATTTTTTTTAATGATAATTTTTTTATAAAAATTATATTATTTTTTAATATCTCATTATTTATTAATTTTTCAATAATAAATAATTTTTCATTAGAAATATTTTTATGATAATTAAAATCAAATGTTAAATTTTTATTATTTATTAAAGAACTTTTTTGAATCAGATTTACATTTAATACTCTTTTTAACGTTTCATTTAATAAATGTGTAGCTGAATGATTTTTTTTTATTTTATACCGATAAAGTTTATCTATATAAATATTTACTTTATTATTAATAAATAAAATACCTTTTAATAAAACTCCTATATGTAAATATAAATTTTTATATTTAATAACATTTTTTACTTTAAATTTACCTAGATCATTATATATATAACCAACATCTCCAACTTGACCACAAGATTCAAAAAAAAAAGATGTTTTATTTAAAAGAATAAATCCATTATTTTTTTCATTAATAAAATTAATATTTTTTCCATTTTTATCAAAAATAAAACTTATATTAGTTTTATATTTATAAATATTAAAATTTATTAAATAATTTTTTTTATCTATATTAACAATTTTTGTATTTAATAAATATTTTTTTTTTGATTTAAATTTATAATTTATCATTTCTTTTTTAAAACCTAAGTTATCAAACTTTATATTATTTTCTGTTAAAAAATATTTGATTAAATCATAAGGTAAACCATATGTATCATATAATTTAAATATCAAACTTCCATTTATATCATACCTTTATCAAGTAATTTTATAAATTTAAGTTCTTCTTTTAAAATTATTTTTTTTATATTTTCTTTAAAAGAATGTAATTTTTTATAAACTTTTCCATAGATTGTATCTAATATATCTATTAATTTATATAAATATGGTTTTAAAACGCCTATTTTATAACCAGAAATTAAAGATCTACGTATTAATCTACGTAATACATAACCCTGACTCTTTTTATTTGGTAATAATCCTTCACTTATTAAAAAAGCACTTGTTCTGATATGATCTGCTATAATTTTTAAATATTCTTTTTTTAAATTTGATACATTTATTATATATTTGATTTCATTTAATAATGGTTTAAAAACATCAATTTCATAATTACAAAAAACATTTTGTTTAATACTTGCTATTCGTTCTAAACCCATACCTGTATCAACAGAAGTATTAGGTAATAAATATAAATTACCTTTTATATCTTTTTCAAATTGTATAAAAACTAAATTCCAAAGTTCTATAAAATTTTTCTTATTTAATAATGATATATTTTTCATATCAAGATTTTTATTTTTACAAAAATAAATTTCTGTACAATAACCACAAGGTCCCATATTATTCATTTGCCAAAAGTTTTCTTTATCAAATTTAAATATTCTTTTTTTAGATATACCAATTTCATTCACCCAGATGAAATACGATTTTTTATCTTTATAATGCACTGTTACAAATAAATTTTTTTTGGAAATTTTTAATTCTTCTATAAGAAAAGTCCATGCCAATTTTATAGCATTTTGTTTAAAATAAGAACCAAAACTAAAATTTCCTAACATTTCAAAAAAAGTATTATGAAAATTAGTATATCCTACATTTTCTAAATCATTATGTTTTCCCCCTACTCTAACACAACATTGACTAGATACAACTTGCAAATATTTTATTTTTTCTTTACCTAAAAAAATATTTTTAAATGGAACCATTCCTGAATTTGTAAATAATAATGAAGGATCTTGGTAAGGTATTATTTTACTAGATTTTAATTTTATATGTTGATGACTTTTAAAAAAATTTAAAAATAATTTTCTTATTTCTGAAGTTTTCATTTATATACCTATATAAATTTTTTATACATTTCATTAACAAAATTTTATTTATTATGCCAAACACATGAGAAGTTTATCAGTACTATGTTATTATATTTATGTTATTATATTTATGTTATTGTAAAGAACTTATTTTGATTTTCATTATATCATATATCCTATAACTATTTAAAAAACCGTATGAAAAATAATTCAAAAAATACAACACCAATAATTACACAATATTTAAAAATAAAAAATAAATATAAAGATATTTTATTATTATATCGTTTGGGTGATTTTTATGAATTTTTGTTTGATGATGCAAAAAAAGCATCTTCTTTATTAAAGATACAATTAACTAGTAGAGGAAAATATAATAATAAACCTATACCTATGGCAGGTATACCTTCTCACAGTATAGAATCTTATTTAAAACGTCTAATAGATTCAGGAATATCTGTAGCTATTTGTGAACAAATAAAAAATAAAAAAAAAAATAATAATAATTTAATAGAACGAAAAGTAATAAGAGTAATTACTCCAGGAACTATATATGAAGAAAATTTATTAGATGAGAATAAAGATAATTTAATTTTATCTATAATATACCAAAATAAAATCTGGGGAATTGCCTCTTTAGAATTAACAACAGGTTATTTTGGAGTTTTAGAAGTTAATAATAAAAAAGACTTATTTTTAGAATTAGAACGTTTAGACCCTGCAGAAGTCTTAATTCCTTATTCAATGAAATTTAAAAAATTACCAATAAAAAAATCAATAATAAAATATATAAAAAATAAAAATTTTAATTATGAGAATTCCTATAATTTAATTTTAAATAAATTAAATATTAAAAATATAAATAAGAAATTATATAATGGGATATGTGCAGCAGGGGCAATTATAAAATATATAAATAATAACAAAATTTATAATTTATCACATATAAATAATTTATTTATTGAAAATAAAAAATATAATTTAAATATAGATAATACAACTAAAAAACATTTAGAAATTAATATAAATGTTAATGGAAAAAAAGATAACACATTGTTTAGTATTTTAAATACTACAAATACAAATATGGGCAGCAGATTATTAAAAAAATGGATAAATAACCCATTTTTAAATTATCAACTAATCGAATTGAGACAAAACGCTATTTCAAAAATTATAAATTATGATTTAATATATTTTTTAAAAAAAAATATAAAAAAAATTGGTGATATCGAACGTATTATTACTAGAATAGCTTTAAAAAAAGCTAAGCCAATAGATTTAATAAAATTAAGAAATGCATTAAAAGTTTTTCCTAACATAAAAAGTTTATTAAATATTATTTTAAATAAAGAAAAAAAAATAAAATCTATACTTAATAATATTAATATATATTTAATTACTTATCCAAATATTGAATTAATTTTAATAAATTCAATAAATGATAACCCACCTAATAATATTAAAGATGGTTATGTAATAAAATCAAATTTTAATAACAAATTAGATAATTTACGTGAAAATTATAATAACTCAGAAAATTATATAAGAACTTTTGAAAAGAAAGAAAAAATTCGTACAAAAATAAATCAACTAAAAATTAATTATAATAATATTAATGGATATTTTATAGAAATACCTAAAAAGAAAATTAAAAAATATAAAATACCAAAAGAATATATAAAAAGTAAATCATTAAAAAATTCAGAAAGATTTTATTCTAAAGAATTAAAACTTTTAGAAAAAAAATTATTAGAATATAAAGAAAATTTAATTTTATATGAAAGAAAAATTTATAAAAAAATAATAAATATAATTATAAACAATATAAAAAAATTATTAAAAACATCTAAAGCTCTTGCTGCTTTAGATGTTATTACAACTTTATCTGAAAGAGCTGTATCATTAAATTTTTGTAGACCAATAATTAATAAAAATAAAATTGGAATAAAAATAATTGAAGGGAGACATCCTATAATAGAATTAGTAACTAATAATCAGTTCATACCTAATAATTTATCATTAACTAATAATAATAATATCAAAATTATTACAGGGCCAAATATGGGAGGAAAATCTACTTATATAAGACAAAATGCAATAATTGTTTTATTAACTTATATCGGGAGTTATGTACCTGCTAAATATGCAGAAATAGGTCCAATTGATAAAATTTTTACTAGAATAGGATCATATGATGATTTAAGTTCAGGAAATTCTACGTTTATGATAGAAATGAAAGAAACAGCAAATATACTAAATAATGCAACATTCAAAAGTTTAATTTTAATGGATGAAATAGGTAGAGGAACAAACCCTAATGAAGGCTTCGCCATAGCTTGGGCTTGTTTAGAACAAATAATAAAAATTAAAGCGTTAACTTTATTTTCTACTCATTTTTTTACTTTAACTAAAATAGAAAAAAAATTTAAACAAATAAAAAATATACATTTTAATGCAATAGAAAATAATAATCAACTTATTTATATGTATAATATTAATAAAGGAGCTATTAATAATAGTTATAGTTTAACTGTAGCAAAGTTAGCTAATGTACCAAAAAATGTTATTGAAAAATCTACAAAAATTATTTATTTACTAAATAATAATAAATAATTTTTTTAACCATATTATATTTTTTTTCCATAAATTTGATTTTTAGCTTTGTAACTTGATCTTATTAAAGGACCTGAAGCAATATAATTAAATCCTAAAATATAACCTTTTTTTGCATAATAATAAAATTTCTTTGGTTTTATCCATCTTTTAATTGGTAAATGAAATTCAGATGGAGAAATATATTGTCCTATTGTTATAATTTCAACTTGATTTTTTTTTATATCTTTCATAACATTTATAATTTGTTGATCAGTTTCACCTAACCCTGCCATTAAACCTGATTTTGTTTTTACACTTGGACAAAAATTTTTATATTTTTTTAATAAATTTAATGAGTTAAAATAATTGCCACCCGGTTTAACTTTTAAATAGAAATTTTTAATTGTTTCAATATTATGATTAAATACATTTGGTTTGTTTTTACTTAAAATCTTAATAGCAATATCTATTTTTCCTCTAAAATCAGGTACTAAAATTTCTATTTTTATATTATTATATAATCTTTTTATTGCTCCAATACATTTAGAAAAATGATTTGCTCCCCCTTCATATAAATCATCACGATTAACAGAAGTAATTACTATATAATTTATATTTAATTTAATTATTAATTTGATTATATCAAAAGGTTCATAATAATTTATATTTTTAGGATTACCATATAAGACATCACAAAAAGGACATTTTCTTGTACATTTATTTCCTAAAATCATTATAGTAGCTGTATTTTCATTAAAACATTTTATAATATTAGGACAAGAAGATTCTTCACAAACAGTATGTAAATAATTTTTACGTAATTTTTTTTTTATATTTTTTATTTCATTAAAAATTGGTATACGAAGTTTAATCCAATTTGGTTTTTTTTTATTTATTTTTAATATTTTATTTTTCATAGCTTTCCTATATGTTTTAAAAAACAGTAAACCCCAACATTTGCTTCTAACTCAAACTTAATAGCAAAATTATAGATATCACAAAGCTTTATCATTTTTATATTAATTAAATCACAAGGTTTAAAATTCTTAAATATATTCAGATTAAAATTAATATTATATGATAATCCATGAAAACTACATCCTTTACTTATACCTAAACCTAATGACGCTATTTTATATTCTTGATTTTTATAATTTATATAAACACCATGATTTTTTATTTTATATGCAAAAATACCATGAAAAAATAAAACATCGAGAAATGTATTTTCTAAAATATTTATTAAATTATAAATATTTATTTTTAACCGTTTAATATTTAATAATATATAAAAAATTAATTGTCCTGGGGTATGAAGTGTAATTTTTCCACCTCTATTAATTTTTAATAAAAATATATTTTTTTTTATAAAAAAAATATTTTTTTTATCTAAATTACCTTTAGTAAAAATTTTAAAATGTTCTAAAATTAAAATTTTATCTGGATCATTAAGATTTCTATATTTTGAATATAACTTCATATATTTTATAATATATGAATAATTATATTTTTTCAAACAATTAAATATTAAAATTTTTGTATTTAATATATATATTTTTTTTATTTTCATTCATTATATTAATGGAAGGCGTGGGATTTGAACCCACGAATCTAATTTAATAAAAAATTGCTTGTTTTCGAAACAAGTGCAATAATCCTCTCTGCCAGCCTTCCATTAAAATTTCGGAGGGACAGGGATTTGAACCCTGGAAAAGTAAAAAAACTTTTGTCGGTTTTCAAAACCGATGCAATAATCCTCTCTGCCATCCCTCCTTTTATATTATATTTATAATAAGTTTATTATTAGTAAATATATTTTTTTCATAAAAAAATATATTATTTTTAATACATATTATATATTTTATATTTTTTATATTTATTCCTTTTATAAATAAATAATTACTTATTAATCTAATTCTTTTTTTATTAAAATATAAATTATATTTTATATTACCTGATTTATTTATATAAAAATTTAATATAATTTTTTTATTTGGATTATTACGAATATATATAATATATTCATTTAAAATATTTTTAAAATTCTTTTTTAAAAAAAAATTATCATAATTAAAATAAATATTTTTAATAAATGGTAATTTATTATAAATAAATTCATTATTTATTTTTATATTTTTATAAAAAATATAATTATTTTTATAAGAAATATTAATTATTATAAAAAAAATAATTGTTAATATTTTAATAAATTTATTATTTTTCATATTTTTTATTATTTAATTTATTTTTATATTTAAAATAATGTGTTAATGCAACTGCTATTGCATCTAAAGCATCATAACTATTAATATATCTTAAATTTAAATACGAATAAACCATTTTTTTTAAATTTATTTTATTTGATGCACCAGAACCTGTTAGACATTGTTTAATTAATCTAGAAGAATATTCAGACACTGGGATATTATGATTTGCAGCACAAACTAGAGCAGTCCCTCTTGCTTGAATTAATTTTAAATTTTTAAAAATATTTTTTTTTTTAGATATAAAAGTTTCCTCTATTGCAACTTCAGAAGGACAATAATTTGAGATGATTTCACTAATTCCACTATATAGAAACTTTAATTTTTTTGATAAACTATTAATTTTTATTATGTTTATATAACCACTATCGATATAATATGGATAATCTTTTATTTTTATTAAACCAAAACCAGGTCTTATTAGACCTGGATCCAGACCTAAAAATATCATTTAAATTTTATGAAGGGCACCCTGTTAAAGGACAAACAAAATTTTTATTTTTAGGAAAAGCAATAACATCTCTAATATTTTTTGATTCTGTTAATAACATTACTAGACGATCTAAACCTAAAGCTAAACCACAATGTGGTGGGACTCCATATTTAAAGGCTTCTAAAAAAAAACCAAAATTTTTATTTATTTGTTCATAACTTAACCCTAATATTTTAAATATTAATTTTTGAATTTTTTCATTATTTATACGAATTGACCCCCCACCTAATTCAATACCATTAATTATTAAATCAAAAGATTTAGCTTTAGTATTTTCAGGATTATATATTAATTCTTCTAATGTAGATTTAGGTGAAGTAAAAGGATGATGATATGAAGTGAAAGTTCCAGAAGATGAACGTTTAAATAAAGGAAAATTAATAACCCAGATTGGTGCCCATTTTTTTTTATAAAGATTAAAATCTTTTGCTAATTTGATTATTAAAGCTGATAAGGAATTATTTACAATATTTTTTATATCAGAACAACAAAAAATTATATCTCCATTTTTTATATTTAATTTATTAATTATTTTTTTTATTAAATCATATTCAATATATTTAGAAATAGGAGATTTTAAACCTTTAAAACCTAATTTTATATTATAAAATTTAATCCATACTAAACCTTTTAAACCATATAATTTAACAAAATTAATATAATTATTAATTTGTTTTATAGATAATTTAACTCCATCCTTTAATTTTATAACTGCTATTCTTTGTTTGATATTTTTTTTAAATATATTAAATTTATTATTTTTAGAAATTAATTCATCAATATCGGTTATTTTTAAAGGAATTCTTAAATCAGGTTTATCTGTTCCATAATCTTTAAGTGCTTTTTTATATTCTATTTTTTTAAACTCATTAGGTAAATCAACTTTTAATATTTCTTTAAATAAATATTTAATCATATTTTCAGTTATATACATTATATCTTTTTGTTTTATAAAGGATGTTTCTAGATCAATTTGTGTAAATTCTGGTTGTCTATCAGAACGTAAATCTTCATCTCGAAAACATTTAGCTATTTGATAATATCTATCTAAACCTGAAAACATTAAAATTTGTTTATATATTTGAGGGGATTGAGGTAAAGCAAAAAATTTATTTAAAAATTTATGACTTTTTATAAAAAAAGTTCTTGCTCCTTCAATAGTAATATTACTTAAGATTGGAGTTTCTATTTCAATAAATTTATTGAAATTTAAAAATTTTCTAATTTTATAATTTATTTTTGAACGCATAATTAATTTATTTATAATATTTTTACGACGTAAATCAATATAACGATATTTAAATCTTAATTCTTCTTTTATATTTTTTTCAGATATTTTAAAAGGTAAATTTTTTGATTGATTTAAAATCTTCAAATCAATTATAAATATCTCAATCAAATTTGTTAATATATTTTTTTGTTTATTTAATGGTCTTAATTTTATTAATCCTATTACTTTTAGAATATATTCATATTTAATTTTTTTTGCTATTAAAAAAGTTTTTAAATCAATTTTTTTTGAATCAATAACTATTTGTATAATACCATACATATCACGTAAATCTATAAATAAAATCCCTCCATGATCACGGATTTTATCAACCCAACCATATAAAATTACATAATTATTTACTAATTTTTTATTTAAATTTCCACAATAATTACTGCGCATTTTTTATTTCCATAATATATATAATTTACAATAAATATTTATTATAATGTATTGACATAATTAAATAAGATATCTATATATATATCTTATATATTTTATCATAAAATATAATTAAGAGATATTAATGGAAATAAATAAAATTTTTCCTGAATTAATTAAAGCTTTATCAAAAAAAGATTATAAAAAAATAAAATATTTATTAAAATATTTTCGTTCAGCTGATATTGCTGAAATGATATCACGGAAATCAAATAATTTTATATTAAAAATATTAAATAGTCAAAATTTAAAAAGAAAAGCTGATATTTTTTCTTACTTACCAAAAGATAAACAATTTGAAATTACTAAAAAACTAAAGAATGAAGAAATAATAAAACTGTTTGTAAAAATGAATTCAGATGATAGTGCTGATGTTTTTAAGATGTTTGAACCAATCCGTAGAGAAAATATATTACGAAGTATGGCACATAAAGTTAGAGAAGATATTATAAAGCTTTCTAGTTATGAAGATGGATCTGCTGGAGCTATTATGTCATCGAAATATGTTGTTATTCCTGAAAAATTAAATGTATTACAAGCTTTAAATAAAATAAAACAAACAGCGCCTGATGCTGAAACAATTTATCAAGTATATGTATTAGATAATAATCAAAAATTAACAGGGACATTATCATTACGTCAAATTCTTTTAGCAGATCCTATTGCTTTAATTAAAGATTTAATGATTAAAGATGTAATATATGTAAATACAAATTCAAAACAAGAATATGTAGCCAAGTTGATTTCACGATATGATTTTTTAGCGATACCTGTAATTAATTCTGAACATAAATTAGTAGGTCTTATTACATACGATGATGCAATGGATGTTGTAGAAAGAGAAACAACAGATGATTTTCATAAATCTGGAAGCGTAGGTACTTTAGAATATAATATTGTTCGTACAAAATTATGGACTTTATATAGTAAACGGGTATTTTGGTTAGTCTTATTAATTTTTGGTAATTTATTTTCTGGTGCAGGAATCTCACAATATGAAAAGACTATTTATTCTAAAATCTCCTTAGTGTTTTTCTTACCTTTGTTAATTGGAAGTGGAGGAAACGCAGGATCACAAGCTGCTACTCTTATGATTAGAGGATTAGGTACTGGAGAAATTAATATTAAAGATTGGGCTAAACTAATGAGTAGAGAATTATTAGTTTCAGGAATTTTAGGTTTAACAATGGCTGTTGTAATATACCCAATCGGATATATTAGAGGAGGAATAGAAGTTGCTTATTCTGTAGCGGGGAGTATGATAATAATAGTCATAATTGGGAGTTTATTAGGAATGTCTTTACCTTTTTTTTTAAATCGTTTAGGTTTTGATCCTGCTGCAGCAAGCGCACCTTTAGTTTCTACTTTGTGTGATTCATTAGGAGTATTAATATTCTTTTCAATAGCTACTATAATATTAAATATTACTTGAAGCTAAAGGATTGGGGATGCTAAAAAAGCTGATCTGGAAATTAATTTCTTTATTAAAGAACGACAATTAATTTCATTTAACCTTATTAATCTACAAGATAATAAATCTTGTTTTAACATATAATTAACATCTTTAGCAAATTCATAATCAATAATATATGCTGTTATTTCAAAATTTAATCTAAATGATCTATTATCTAAATTCATTGTTCCTACTGAAGCTGTATGATCGTCAATTAACATAACTTTTTGATGTAAAAAACCTTTTATATATTTATATATTTTTACTCCAGATTTGATTAAATCAGATAAAAAACTAAAGGTAGATAAATAAACTAATAACTGATCTGTTCGTTCAGGTATAATTATCTTAACATCTACACCTCTTAATGCAGCTAATTTTAAGGAATCTATTACACTTTGATCTGGAAGAAAATAAGGGCTAGTTATCCAAAATTTTTTTTTTGCGAGATTAATAGCATTTTGAATTAAAAGACTTGCATTATTTATATTATATATAGGTCCAGAAGGGACGATAATTATATTTTGATTTTTAAATTTTGATATTATTGGTTTCCAATTTAAATTTTTCAATTTTTTTCCTGTTGTCCAAAACCAATCCTCTAAAAAAATTTCTTGTAAACATAAAACACTAGGTCCAATTATATGTAAATGTGTATCTCTCCAATATCCTAATTTTTTATTTCTACCTAAATATTCAATACCTATATTTAAACCTCCTGTCCATCCTTCTTTACCATCTATTATTACCAATTTTCTATGATTACAAAAATTAATGTTTAAAATATTTTTCCAACCATTACATGATCCAAAATTAAAAATGTTTATTCCTGCTTTTCTTAATTCTTTTATAAATTTAAATGATAACCTCTGACTACCAATTTGATCATAAATAAAAAAAACTTTCACTCCTTTTTTTACACTAGATATTAAAATATTTTTTAACGTTTGACCAACTTTATCATTTTTTATGATAAAAAATTGAATTAAAATATATTTTTTTGCTCTTTTAATACCATTAAACATACTTTTAAAAGAAATATATCCATTAATTAATAATATTGCAGAATTTGCTTTTGTTAATGGTAAATTTGCTAATTTCTCTACTAATTTTACATTAACATTAGTATTAGACTTTAGATGATTTTTTTCTTTATAAAAATTTTTTTTTATAGTATATCCACCAAACTTTGGACAAGATAATATCCAAAATATAGGAATTGATAAATATGGAAATGTTATTAAAGATATTAACCATGCAATAGCACCTTGAGCTGATCTACTAATCAGAATAGCTACTATTATAGTGTATAATAATAACAAAAAAATTATTATTTTCATAAAAATTTTAAATATATATAAAATATCAATAAAATTTAAATCAAAATTCATTTTTTAATCTTTCTTATTTTTTTTATATATTTACTAATTTTAAACTTAATTTTTTTTGTAGCTAATAATTTTATTTTTTTTCCATTTTTAGGATTATTACTTATCTTGGCTGCACTATATTTTATTGTAAATGTACCAAATCCTAATAAAAAAACAGATTTACCTTTTTTTAAATTTTTTTTAATATAATTATAAAACAAATTTATTATCAAATTTGCTTTATTTTTTTTTATATTTGTTAATAAAGAAATTAATTTTCTCAAATAGGATTTTTTCATACTAATAAAGGTTTACTTTTTTACTAATAACGGTTTACTTTTTCCTAATATTACATTTTCATCTATAATTACTTTAATTATATTTTTTTTTGAAGGTATTTTAAACATTGTTTCTAATAATATATTCTCCATAATCGAACGTAAACCTCTAGCACCAGTTTTGAGCAATTTAGCTTTCTCTACAATAGCTTTGATAGCTTTTTCTTTAAATAATAACTCTACACCATCAAGATTAAATAAATATGAATATTGTTTTAATAAAGCGTTTTTTGGATATTTAAATATCTTTAATAAATCAAATTCATTTAATTCATTTAAAGTAACTATATTTTGTAATCTACCAATAAATTCAGGAATTAAACCAAACTTTATTAAATCTTCATTTTTTACATCTCTAATAATATCACCTAGATTTTTATATTTTTTTAATTTTGAATTAAATCCAATACTATTTTTAGTTTTTCTATCTAAAATTATTTTTTCTAAACCTAAAAAAGCTCCACCAACAATAAATAAAATATTTTTTGTATTTACTTTTATAAAATTTTGTTGAGGATGTTTTCTTAAACCTTTTGGTGGAACTAAAGCTATTGTACCTTCGATTAATTTTAATAATGATTGTTGAACACCTTCACCTGAAACATCT
Source organism: Candidatus Portiera aleyrodidarum (assembly GCF_000953295.1). Lineage (GTDB taxonomy): Bacteria > Pseudomonadota > Gammaproteobacteria > Johnevansiales > Johnevansiaceae > Portiera > Portiera aleyrodidarum_A. Next base: position 196,608 of record NZ_LN649255.1, read on the forward strand.
CTTGTTATTGAAATATTTTCTGATTTTTTTGCGATTTTATCAATTTCATCTATATAAACAATACCTTTTTGTGCTTTTTCAATATTATAATTACAATTTTGTAATAAATTTTGAATTATTATTTCTACATCTTCTCCTACATAACCTGCTTCTGTCAAAGAGGTGGCATCAGCAATTGTGAAAGGTACATTAAGTAATAAAGCCAAAGTTTCCGCAAACAAAGTTTTTCCCGTTCCGGTTGGACCAATTAATAAAATATTACTTTTTTCAATTTTTATTTTATTATATTTTAAACGTTTATAATGATTATAAACTGCTACAGATAAAACTAATTTAGCACGGTCCTGCCCTATAATATATTTATTTAAAAAATTATAAATTTCTTTAGGTTTTGGTAAATAAATATCATAATCTAAATTTATTATTTCTTCATTTAAAATTTCATTACATAAATATATACATTCATTACAAATATACACAGAATTACCTGCTATTAATTTCTTTACTTCTGTTTGTTTCTTTCCACAAAAAGAACAATATAAATTATAAACAAATTTATTTATATTTTTTAAATCCATAATAAATCCCTTTAATTTTTTAACGTTTTTTTATTATATAATCTATAATTCCATAATCTAATGCTATTTTTGCTTCCATAAAATTATCACGGTCTGTATCTATATTTATTTTTTCTATATCCTGCCCGGTATGTTTAGATAAAATTTTATTAATTCTTTTTTTTATAGATAATATTTCTTTTGTATGTATTTCTATATCACTTGCTTGACCATGAAAATTTCCTAACGGTTGATGTATCATAATTCTTGAATTAGGTAAACAAAATCTTTTGCCTTTTTTGCCTCCTGCTAGTATTATTGCAGCCATACTAGCAGCTTGACCAATACAAACAGTTGAAATCTCAGGTTTTATATATTGCATAGTATCATAAATAGATAAACCAGATGTTACTATTCCTCCTGGAGAATTTATATATAAATTAATATCTTTTTCTGGATTAACAGATTCTAAATATAATAATTGTGCTACAATCAAATTTGCTTTATAATCTTCAATATTACCAACTAAAAATACAATACGTTCTTTAAGAAGCCGTGAATATATATCATATGAAATATCTCCTCTAAAATTCTTTTCTATTACTATCGGCACTAAATTATCTTTTATAAAACTATAATAATTCATTTGTTCTCCAAACTATATATTTTATTTGGTGGATGATGGGTCTCGAACCCATGTCCTACGGATCCACAATCCGGAGCTCTACCACTGAGCTACACCCACCAATTTCTTCTTACGTCCAGCAGGACTTGAACCTGCAACCAACGGCTTAGAAGGCCGATGCTCTATCCTATTGAGCTATGGACGCCAAGTTTATTATATGAAGATCGGAGTAGAGGGATTCGAACCCACGACACCCTGCTCCCAAAGCAGGCACGCTACCTGGCTGCGCTATACTCCGGTTTTGATAAACCAAATAAATTTTCTTAAATTATCTTGAATTAAAATATTAAATTTATTTAAAATTTTTCTTATATTATCTGATTTAAAAAAATTTTTTTCAACTTTAGCTATAGTTCGTTTTAATATTAATTTTTCAATTATTTTAATATTTAATCTTATTTTTTTTTTAAAAAATTTATTTGGTAATGAATTTAATATTCCTATTATATTTCCTAAACGTATTAATTCATAAGATAAAGCTTGAGCTTTTTTTATTTTACCTATATAAAAAAAATTCTTTAATTCATATAATATATCAAATAATATTGATATTGCTTTTACAGTATTAAAATCATTTTCTAATGCTAAAATAAAATTATTATAATAATAATTATCTATTATCCCTTTTATTGGTTTAATTTTTTTTATTATATTATAAAATCGATTTAACGAATTAAAAGCCATATCTAATGAATATTTAGAATAATTTATTGATTTTCTATAATGAGTTAAAAGAAAAAAAAATCTAATTACTTCAGGATGATAAATTTTTAAAATTTTCTTTAAAAAAACTATATTTTTTAAAGATTTAGACATTTTTTTATCATTTCTATTAATATGTCCTGAGTGTATCCATATATTAACATGTTTTTTACAAAAAATAGCTTCACTTTGTGAAATTTCATTTTCATGATGTGGAAAAATTAAATCTAAACCACCCCCATGTAAATCAAATTTATTACCTAAATATATTTTTGATAAAATAGAACATTCAATATGCCATCCTGGCATACCTAAACTCCAAGGGGAATACCATCCCTTTTTTTTAGTTTTTTTCCATAAAATAAAATCTAAAAAATTTTTTTTAGATTTATCTTTATTTATTCTTAAACCAGAATATAAATTATTAAACTTTTGATTACTTAATTTCCCATATAATTTTATTTTATTTATCTTAAAATAAACATTACCTTTATTTATATATGCATATTTTTTTTTTATTAATTTATTTATATAAAAAATTATAATATTTTTATATTTACTAACTTTTGGTTCATAATCTGGAGAATTTATACCTAATTTTTTTTCATCTTTATATATTGAATTAATAATTCTATTAGTTAAAAAATATATAGATTCTTTATTTTTATTTGATTTTTTTATAATTTTTTTATCTATATCTGTTATATTTCTTACATATTTAAGATGATAACCTCTAATTTTTAGATATTTGTTAATTAAAGAAAAAACAAACATATTTCGAGCATGACCTATATGATAATAATCATATACAGTAATTCCACAAACATATATTTTAACTTTATTATATTTTATAGGAATTAAGAATTCTTTATAATTTTTTAATGTATTATATATTAACAATTATTTTTTAAGCTTATTATCTTATTAAAAACAAAATTATTTTTATTATAATCATATCTATCTGCACAAAAATAACCTACTCTTTCAAATTGTAATTTTGTTTCAGGTTTAATTTTTGATAAAAGAGGTTCTCCTATAGAGTTTTTTATTTTTAAAGAATTTGAAGTTATATTATTATATATATTTTCTTTATTATTTTTTAATAAATTTTTATAATTACGTATTTCAACTTTTACTCCATATTTTACACTTACCCAATGAATCACACCTTTTATTTTTTTTCCTTCAAAATTTTTATTTTTAGTATTTAAATAAGCAATTCCTTGTATTTCTTTTATATTTTTATTTTTTAAATAAATAATTTTATTACATTTTATTATATAAGAATGACGTAAACGCACTTTTTTTCCGATAGATAATCTAAAAAAATTTTTTTTTGGATTTATATTAAAATCACTTAAATCTATCCAAATCTCTCTATTAAAAAATATCTTTCTAGTACCCATATCTGTTCTAACTGGATGATTCTTAACCTTAATTATTTCTTCATATCCTACAACTAGATTCGTTAATACTAATTTTACAGGATTAATTACACACATTACTCTAATAACTTTATTTTCTAAATCAGAACGTATAACATAATATTGCATTTTTATATCTATCTTATTATTTGATCTTGTTATTCCTGTTTTTTCACATAATTTTTTTAAAGAAGATGGTGTGTAGCCTCTTCGTCGCATTCCTGAAACTGTAAGTAATCTAGGATCATCCCATCCACATACAATATTCTTGTCTATTAAGAATTTTATTTTTCTTTTAGAAGTTAAAGAATAATTTATATTCATTCTAGAAAATTCTATTTGTTTTGGTGAAATATATTTGTTATTTAATAGATTTTTAATAAACCAATTATATAAATTTCGATTATTTTCAAATTCTAAAGTACAAATAGAATGTGTGATTCCTTCCAATATATCAGATTGCCCATGTGCATAATCATAAGATGGATATATTTTCCATTTATTTCCTGTTCTGGAGTGGTAAACATTTATAATCCGATACATGATAGGGTCTCTTAAAGTTAGATTATTAGATTTCATATCAATTTTCGCACGTAAAACTTTACCTCCTTCTTTAAAAAATCCTTTACGCATTTTTTTAAATAAAAAAATATTTTCTTTTATAGTACGATTTCTGTAAGGACTATTATATCCAACTGACTTAAAATCACCTCTATATTTTTTTATTTCTTTTATAGATAAATCATCAACATAAGCTTTACCTTTTTTTATTAAATATAAAGCCCAATAATATAAATTATCAAAATAATTAGAAGCATAATAAATTTTATTAAATTTATATCCTAACCACTTAATATCTTCTAAAATAGAATTAATATATATATTATTTTCTTTCAGAGGATTTGTATCATCAAATCTAATAAAACATTTTCCTTTTAGGACTTTAGCTAAATTTAAATTTAACCATATTGATTTAACATGGCCAATATGCAAAAAACCATTTGGTTCTGGAGAAAATCTAGTAACAATCTTCTTAATATTATTTATATTTTTTAACATTAGTTTCAATAATTATTTAATAAATTACGTATTTTTATATGTAATTTTTTAGTTTTTGGACGTACATTATTTAATAAATAAAATGTTTCAGCTGCTTGTTCTATTAACATCCCCAAACCATCATATATTTTTGCATTATATTTTATTGCAATTTTTAAAAAATTAGTAATTTTTTTTGAATACATTAAATCATAAGCTATACTTTTTTTTTTAAAAATATTTTTATATAAAAATATTTTTTCTTTTTTTAAACTTAAACTTGTACCATTAATTATAATATCAAAAGGTTTTTTATTTTTTAAATCATTATATGAACAAAAGTTCATTATATTCTTTATATTAAATCTATTAATTATTTCTTTACATTTTAATAAAGTTCTATTTACGATATAAATTTTGTTTGGTCCTAAATCTAATAATTGTTGTAAAATACTATTAATGGCTCCTCCTGCTCCTAATAATAAGATACGTTTTTTTAATACTTTTATTTTCAATCTATGAAAATCTCTTATTAATCCCACTCCATCTGTTGTATCGCCATATATAAGATTATTTTTTTTATCTATTATTAATGTATTTACTGATTGTGATATTTTTGATCTATAAGATAACTTCTCAGCTAATTTTATTGCATATTGTTTATATGGGATGGTTACATTAATACCTATACCATTTATTTTTAAAAAAGTTATCCATTCTTTTATTAATTTAATTTTATTAAAAATATTAATAGCATTATAATATAAAAAAATATTATTTTTTTTTCCAAAATAATTATGTATTATAGGAGATAAAGAATGTTTAATTGGTTTTCCAAAAACACAATAAAGTTTTTTTGACATGAATTATATAACCTTTTTATATGACAATATTAAAAATCTTAAAATATCCAGATAAACGTCTTAATATTATAGCGAAACCAATAAAAAATATAAATAATAAAATAAAAAACTTAATTTTTAATATGCTTAATACAATGTATGCATATAATGGAATTGGTTTATCTGCTACACAAATTAATAAACACCTTCGTATTTTTGTTATGGATATAAGTAAAACTTATAATCAACCAATTATTATTGTTAATCCTAAATATAACTTTGTAAGTAATAAATATAAAAAATTTAAAGAAGGATGTTTATCTATTCCATATTATTTTGAATATATTTATAGATCTATTAATATAAATTTAAATGCAATAGATATAAATGGAAATAATATCATTATTAATGCTTATGGATTGATATCACAATGTATACAACATGAAATAGATCATTTAAACGGTAAATTATTAATAGATCATTTATCACAACAAAAGAAAAAAAAAATATATAAAATTAAGGATTAAAAATATGACTAAATTATCATTAGTAGGTGATATAGGTGGTACTAATGTTCGTTTAGCTTTGGTATCATCAAATAATTTTAATCTTTATAAAATAAAAAAATTTAAATGTATTAATTATGTGGATATTAATGAAGTTATAAAAAAATATATTTCTTTAGTAGATTGTGAATATCCTAAAAAGGCATGTTTAGCTTTTGCTTGTCCTATTAATTATAATCTAATAAAAATGACAAATAATTCCTGGAAAATAAAAAAATATGAATTAAAAAATAAAATGAAATTAAAAAAATTAAAAATAATCAATGACTTTACAGCGATTGCCTTAGGTTTACCTCATATTCAAACAAAAGATTTATATAAAATTGGATATGGAAAAAATTATAATAATAGTAATAAAATTGTTATTGGTCCAGGCACTGGATTAGGACTTGCTGGATTAATTCCTAATAAAAATTTTTGGATACCTATTTCAGGAGAAGGAGGGCATATTAGTTTTGCGCCAATGGATAAATTTGAAATATATATATTAAAATGGTTTAAAAAAATTTATAATCGTGTTTCTATAGAACGTATACTTTGTGGTCAAGGAATATTAGACCTATATAATGCGCATGTTAATTATTTTAAATCTTATAAAAAGATATTTAACACTCCTGCTGAAATTACTAATGCAGCTTTAAATAAAGAAGATCATCTAGCTTATAAAACAATAATGAGGTTTTGTAAAATCTTAGGGAGTGTAACAGGAGATATTGCTTTAACTTTAGGAGCAAAAGGTGGAGTTTATTTATGTGGAGGAATTTTACCAAGAATAAAAAAAATATTAGAAACTAGTGAATTTCGTAATTCTTTTTATAACAAAGGTAGAATGAGTTTTTATAATAAAGAAATTTCAACTTGGTTAGTAAAGTCTAAATGGATAGGATTATTAGGAGCAGCTGAAGCTTTGTTTAATAAAATGGACCCCATGTAAATGATTTGTAATAAAATATAGGTATATTTTTTTGTTTCCAAATATAACTTATTTTATCTATCCATCTCCAAGAAAAATCAATTTCTTCTTTACTAACAAAAAAATCTTGTTTACCTTTTATAACTTCTAATATTAAAAATTCATATGAATCTAAATAATTAGTTTTTTTATTAACAAAAGACATATTTTTATAATTTAATTTCTTAAAAAGATTTTTATTTAAAATATTTATATTTATTTCTTCTTTAGGTTGTAATTTAATAATTAATTTATTTTTATTAAAAGATATAATTATTTGTGATAACTTTTTTTTTAACCGTTTTCCTGATATCAAATAAAAAGGTATACCATACCAATAAAAATTATTTATTTTTGTTTTGATTGAAATAAATGTTTCTGTACATGAATTTCTATTTGAATTTTCTTCTTCAAGATATCCATTAAAAATTTTTTTATGTAATTTATTAGAAATATATTGCCCATAATTTATATCAACTGTTAAAAAACTATTATTTAAATCTTTTAATAATTTTATCTTTTCTTTACGTATATTTTTATAACTAATCTTATTTGGAACACAGATAGTAATGATAGATAATATTTGTATCAAATGATTTTGTACCATATCTCGTAATTGACCTGTTTTGTCAAAATAACCCCAACGATCTTCTATACCTAAGCTTTCAGCTAAAATAATTTTAATATGTGTAATATATTTTTTATTCCATAAATTATAAAATATAGTATTTAAAAATCTTAAATTTAATAAATTTTTTACTTGTCTTTTACCCAAATAATGATCTATACGAAAAATGTTTTTTTCATAAAAAATATTTTTAATATAAGTATTTATATTTATTGAACTTTTTAAATTAAATCCGATTGGTTTTTCTAAAATTATTTTCGAATTTGTTTTTATGCATTTATTTAAATTTAGATTTTTACAAATAATTTTAAATAAATTACTAGATACTGATAAATAAAAAATTAATGGAAAATTATTTTTTAATAACCAAAATTTTATTAATTTATAATATATAAGATTTGTAAAATCTATATTTAAATAATATAAACATTTAATAAAATTAATAATTAAAATTAATTCATTTTTATTTTTAATTTTTTTATTATTTAATAATATCTTATATATTTTATATCTAAATTTATTTAAAGTTAAATATTTACGTGCTAAACATAATATATTTATTTTTTTATTTATTAATTTTTTTTTATATAATATAAATAAAGAATGATATAATTTTCTTAAAGCTAAATCACCTAAAGCACCAAATAATAAAAAATTTAAATTTGTTATTTTATCCAAATTTAATTTCATTAACGTTATCTCCTAAAAAAATTAATAAATAAAAAAATAATAATTATATTATAATAACATAATTATTATTATTATTACTAATTACTATTTAGAATAAATATTTTGGAGAAAAATTATATGTTAAAAATTTTTACAAAAAAAATATATTATAAAAATAAATTTAAAACTAAAATAGTGCCATTAGTATGGAGAAGTTGTAGTTTAATAGCTTTAATAGGTATATTATTTGGAATGGATATAGGTGTCATTTCGGGAGTCTTACCTTTTATTACAAAAGAATTTAAATTATCTAATACCATGGCCGGTTGGATAGTAGGGTCAATGATGGGAGGAGCTGCAATAGGAACTTTTGCTATTTGTATTGTTTCAAAACAGTTAGGTAGAAAAAAATCTTTATTAATAAGTTCAATATTATTTTTTATTGGAGCTTTAATAGCTGTATTTGCAAACTGTACAAGAATCTTAATTTTAGCTCGTATTATTCTTGGATTAGCAGTAGGATCTGCTTCTTTTACTGCTCCTTTATATTTAGCTGAAATTACTCCAGTTAGAATTAGAGGTATGACAATTTCTTTATATCAATTTATGGTTACGATCGGTATACTTATAGCTTTTATATCTAATTTTATTTTTAGTTACTTTCAAAGTTGGAGATGCATGTTTGGAATATTAATCTTTCCTTCAATAATATTATTTTTTGGAATCTTAATTATTCCTGATAGTCCAAGATGGTTAGCATATAAAAATAAAAAAAATGAAGCAAGAAAAATATTAAAAAAATTAAGATATTCTAAAGTTGAAGTTAATAATGAAATAAAAGAAATTTTTAATAGTATAAAAAACAAAAATAAAAAGTTAGGATGGAATTTATTTAAAAAAAATATTAATTTTCGTAGATCTGTAATTTTAGGAATTATTTTACAAATTATACAACAATTTTCAGGAATGAATGTTATGATGTATTTTTCTCCTAAAATTTTTGAACTTTCTGGATTTATTGGAACAAAAAATCAATTATTAAGTACTATTATAGTTGGTTTAGTAAATGTTTTCTCAACAATAATAGCTATTATATCAGTAGATAAATTAGGTAGAAAACCGATTTTATATATAGGTTTTACAATAATGGCGATCGGAATGGCTATATTAAGCTTAGTTTTATATATAGGAACATTAAAAATTATACAATATTTATCAATAATTTCTTTATTAATTTTTGTAGCTGGGTTTGCTATGTCTGCAGGCCCTATTATATGGATAATATGTGCTGAAATACAACCTTTATACGGAAGAGATTTTGGAATAAGTTGTTCTACTATTGCAAATTGGTTAGCTAATATGTTACTTGGGACTTTTTTCTTAACGATTTTAAATAAATTAGGTGGCCCAATAACATTTATATTATTAGCTTTAGCAAATATATCTTTTATTATCTTTACTAGATTTGTAATTCCTGAAACCAAAGGAATTTCATTAGAAAAAATAGAAAAAAACTTAATGAATGGGAAATCACTACGGCATTTAGGAAAATAAAAAAATTAAGTTATTAATTCATATAAAATATTTAAAGTAGGTTCTACATTATTTAATGTATAAAAATGTAAACCTGGGGCTCCTCCTTTAATTAAAATCTCACACAATTTTATAACAATTTCTTTTCCAATAATTTCTACATCTTTTTTATTTTTACAATTTTCTAAACTTTTAGATATCCATTTTGGAATATTTGCGCCACATTTTTTTGAAAAAGTTATTAACTTATTTACATTAGTAATAGGCATAATACCTGGAATTATTGGTTTATTAATACCAAAGTTAATAACTTTTTCAAAAAAATAAAAATATGAATCTGGATCATAAAAATATTGAGTAATTGCTTTATCAGCTCCAAAAAGAAATTTTTTTATAAAAAATAAAATTTCTTTTTTTAAAGTAATAGTATTAGGATGCATTTCTGGATATGCAGATACTATTATTTCGAATTTATTATAAAAATTTTTTTTTATAAATTTAATAAAATTTATTGAATTTAAAAAATAATTATTTGTTAAAATATAATTATTAAGATCACCTCTAAGTGCTAAAATTTTTTTTATACCTAATTTTTTATATATATTTATAATATTTATTATTTCTTTTTTAGTACTTGATATACAAGATAAATGTGGAACACATTCTATATTAGATTTTTTTATAGATTTTATAATATCTAAAGTATTTTCTTTATTAGAACCTCCAGCACCAAAAGTAATAGAACAAAAATCTATATTAATTTTTTTATATAATTTTTTTATTAATTTTATTAATTCTTTTTTTTTAAAATTATTATTAGGTGGAAAAAATTCAAAACTAATTTCTAGTTCATTTTTATTCATATTATTCTTAATTTTAATTATTTATTTTTTTATAATTTTCAATTAATAATATACATATATTGTATTTAATTTTTCTTTATTTTAATATTTATTTTTTTACATTAGTAAAGGAGTATATAATATGCTATATCGTAGTGAACTTGCAAATGCACTTCGCTTTCTTTCTATAGATTCTATAGAAAAAGCTAAATCAGGCCATCCAGGAATGCCTCTGGGGATGGCTGAGATTGCTGAAGTTTTATGGAATGATCATTTAAAACATAATCCAAATAATCCTTACTGGATAAATAGAGATCGGTTTATATTATCTAATGGACATGGATCTATGTTGCATTATGCTTTGTTGCATTTAAGTGGTTATAATTTATCAATTACTCAAATAAAAAATTTTCGTCAATTAGGTTATAAAACTCCAGGTCACCCAGAATTAGGATATACAATAGGGATTGAAACCACTACTGGTCCTTTAGGCCAAGGATTAGCAAATGCCATTGGTATGGCAATAGCAGAACAGAATTTATCTAAAAAATTCAATAAAAAAAATTATAAAATAATAAATCATAAAATCTGGAGTTTTGTTGGTGATGGATGTTTAATGGAAGGAATTAGTCATGAATCTTGTTCTTTAGCTGGAAATTTAGGTTTAGGTAATTTAATTGTATTTTATGATGATAATAATATATCTATTGATGGAAAAAGTTCTAATTGGTTTAATGATAATACATATAAAAGATTTAAATCTTATAATTGGCATATTATTGGACCAATAAATGGACATAATTTTAAAGAAATAAATAGAGCTATATCGATAAGTAAAAAAATAAAAAATAAACCAAAATTAATAATTTGTAAAACATTAATAGGTTATGGTTCCCCAAAAAAATCTGGTACATCAACTTGTCATGGAACATTTTTAGGAAAAAAAGAAATAGAAATAGTACGAAAAAATTTAAATTGGAAATATCCTGCATTTAAAATACCTAAAAATATTTATTTATCATGGAATGCACAAAAAAAAGGTATAAAATTAGAAGAAAAATATAATAAAAATTTTAAAATATATTCAAAAAAATATCCTCTACTTGCTAATGAACTCAAAAGAATATTTAAAAATAAATTACCTAATTATTTTAATAAAAAAAATGAATATAATTTAATAAAAAAAATACAAACAAAAAATGAAAATATTGCATCAAGACAAGCTTCTCAAAATATCTTAAATATTTTAGCACCTAAACTCCCAGAACTTATCGGTGGAAGTGCTGATTTAACTCCATCTAATTTAACATTATGGAAAAATGCAAAAATTATTAAAAAAAATAATTATTCAGGTAATTATTTATATTATGGAGTAAGAGAATTTGGGATGGCTGCTATATCTAATGGTATCGCTATTTATGGAGGATTAATTGTTTTTGATTCAACCTTTTTAGTTTTTATAGAATATATGTTAAATGCAATAAGAATGTCAGCTTTATGTAAAATAAAAATGATACATATTTTTACTCATGATTCTATTGGCTTAGGAGAAGATGGTCCTACACATCAACCTGTGGAACAAATAGAAATTTTAAGAGCTATACCAGGTCTTATTATTTGGAGGCCCGCAGATTATACAGAAACAGTAGTAAGTTGGTTGAATGCAATAAAAAATAAAGAACCAACAGTTATTATACTTTCTAGACAAAATTTAATAACACAAAAACGTAATAAGAAACAATTAAAAAATATAAAATTAGGAGGTTATATATTATATAATACTAATAAGAAAGTTATTCCTGATTTAATTTTTATTGCTACCGGATCAGAATTAAATTTAGTAATGGAAACTGTTAAAAGTTTAGAAAAAAAATATAAAAATCTAAATTTTAGAATTGTCTCGATGCCAAGTACATCTATTTATGATAAACAAAATAAAAATTATCATGAAAAAGTTTTACCAAAAAAAGTACGGAAAAGAATAGCAGTAGAATCTGCATCAATTAATAATTGGTATAAATATGTAGGTCTAGATGGATATATATTAGGTATGAAGACATATGGGGCTTCAGGCAAATTAGAAGATTTATTTAAATATTTTGGTTTTACAAAACAAAATTTAATAAAAATTTCAGAAAAATTATTAAAAAAATTACCTATATATAATTAATAGGAATAAAAATATGAAAATAATTAACTCTAAAAATTTAGCTCTAAATATAATAATATGTTTAGTTTTAGGAATAATTTCTGGATTAATATTACATTCAAATCATATTATAAGATCATGGTTTATTTTTAATTTTTTACAACCTCTAGGAGAAATTTTTATTAGATTAATAAAAATGATAGTAATTCCTATTATTATTTCTTCTTTAATAATGGGTGTTTCCGGTATTGATGATACAAAAAAATTAAGTAGAATAGGGCTAAAAACTCTTTTATATTTTGAACTAGTTACAACCTTAGCTATAGTTGTAGGATTAATAGCAGCAAATATATTTAAACCTGGATATGGTATTAATATGTCTAACTTAAGTAAGAATATTGATATTTCACAATATAAAAATTTTAATAAAATTGTTAATCCTCATACAACTGTGATAAATCTCATAGTAAATTTAATCCCATATAATATATTTAAATCAATAGTAAATGGAGATATGTTATCTATTATATTTTTTTCTATAATATTTGGTTTAGGTTTATCCAGTTTACCTAAAAAAAATAAAAAAAATTTAATAAATATAATAAAAACTATATCTGAAACCATGTTTAGTATAACAAATTTAGTTATGCGTTATTCACCATTAGGTGTATACTCTTTAATATCTATTACTCTAGCAAATTTTGGATTTTTATCATTACTACCTTTAATAAAATTAGTTTGTTTAGTATATTTAACAATAATATTTTTTATATTTGTAATTTTAGGCAGTATTGCTTGGTATTTTGGTTTTAATTTAATTATATTATTACGAATCATAAAAAATGAACTATTATTAGCTTTTATTACTTCTAGTTCGGAAACAGTATTATTAAAATTAATGTCTAAAATGGAAAATTATGGAGCTCCAAAAAATATTTGTAATTTTGTAATCCCTACTGGATATTCATTTAATTTAGATGGTTCAACGTTATATCAAAGTATTGCTGCTTTATTTATAGCACAACTTTATGGAATAAATTTAAATTTATTTACACAAGTTACTTTAATCTTTACTCTAATGATTACGTCAAAAGGAATAGCAGGAATTCCAGGAGTATCTTTTGTTGTGTTATTAGCTACATTAGGTAGTATAGGAATTCCTATTGAAGGTTTAGCTTTTATTGCAGGAGTAGATCGAATATTAGATATGGCTAGAACAGGATTAAATGTTATAGGTAATGCATTAGCTGTATTAATAATTTCAAAATGGGAAAATCAATATGATAAAAATAAAGGGTTAAGTTATTTTGAAAGTAAAAAATATAAGGGATAAGAAAATATAATGAAAATATTTTTAATTAATGGACCAAATTTAAATTATTTAGGAAATAGACAAAATAATATATATGGATTTAATACGTTAAATGATATAGAAAATTTATTAATAAAAAAAGCAATAAAATTTAAAATTGAAATAGAATGTTATCATTCTAATCATGAGGGTTATATAATAGATACTATACAACGGGCATATAATAAATGTAATGCTATTATTATAAATGCAGGGGGGTATAGTCATACATCAATATCTATATTAGATGCATTAAATATTTTTAAAGGGAAAATAATAGAAGTACATATATCTAATATAAATAAGCGGGAAAAGTTTAGAAAAAAATCTTATATTTCTACTAGAGCTAATGCAGTGATATCTGGATTGGGAATATATGGCTATATATCAGCATTAGATTATTTAATAAAAGAATATTAATTCTTTTTTATAACATACATTGTGGCGCTTCGTGAACTTTTATTAAAAATAAGTTCTTCTTTATTTGGATATATTTTTTTTAAATTATATTTTTTTTTATTTATAGTATTAGTTTTAATTAAAGATTTTATTAAAGTTGATTCTAAAGAATTAAAAGTAATAATAATTAATTTTTTATTTATATCTAAAAGGTCTAAAGATGAAATTATTACTTTCTCTAGATTAGTTAATTCATTATTTATATAAATACGTATAGATTGAAAAACTTTTGTTGCAGGATGGGTTTTATTTTTTTTAAATTTTATTTTTTTTATTAAATTAGATAATTCTAAAGTCATTTTAAATGGATATTTAATCCTACGTTTACATATTTCGTTTGTAATTTTATTTGACTTTTTATCTTCTCCATATTTTTTTAATATATTTAAAATTTCTTTTTTTTTATAATTATTTAACATTTCAGAAGCTTTTATTCCTAAGTTATTATTTATTCTCATATCTAATGGACCATTTTTATAAAAACTAAAACCTCTTTTAAAATCTTTAATTTGATTTTTAGAAATTCCTAAATCTAATAAAATTCCAGATACTTTTCCTAATTTTTTTTTAAAAGCAAAATTTTCTAATTTATTAAAATTTATATTAATCAATTTAAATCTTTTATCACGAATTATTTTTTTTGCATAAATCTTTGTATTAAAATCATTATCTATTGCTATTAATTTACCTTTTTTAGATAATCTTTTTAAGATCTTTTTGCTATGTCCTCCACTTCCATAAGTACAATCTATATATATCCCATCTTGATTATTTATTAATAAATCAATAGCTTTATTTATAAATAAACTTTTCTGATTAGTTTCTTGATTTTTCATATACCATAAGCCGGATTCTGTTATAAATTTACAGTCATTTATCTAATATATATATTACTATATATATATATGCAACTTACCAGAATTTTTTTTATAGAGCTTAAATTCTTTTTTAGTTTTACTCAAAGTGGGGTTTACATAACGAATTTGTTTCCAAACACGCGGGATGCTTTTACCAAACCATTTCACCTTTATCTAAAAAATAGATAGTATTTTTTCTTTTGTACTTTTCCGTCAAATTTTGCCCAGCGCTTAACTGGCACTTTTCTCTTCGAGTCCGGACTTTCCTCTTATAAATCTTTTATAAGTGACTGTATAGTATATTACTTATTTATAAAAAAAATTATAATTTAACGTTTTGAAAATTGAGGTGATTTTCTTGATTTTCTTAATCCAATTTTTTTTCTTTCAACTTTTCTTGAATCTCTCATTAAATAACCATTTTTTCTTAAATTATAACGAAATTTAACATTAAAAGCTAATAATGCACGAGCTAAACCATGTCTTATTGCTTCAGCTTGTGCTTTATAGCCACCGCCCCTTACAGTAATTTTAATATTAAAAGTATTAACATTATTTGTTATTTCTAACGGTTCGAGAACAATAAAATGCATATATTTATTAAAATAATCATTTAATTTATTTTTATTTATTAAAATTTTTCCTTTGCCTAATTTTATAAAAACTCTCGCTACTGCAGTTTTTCTACGTCCAGTACCATAATAATACATTTTCTATCCTCTTAAATTAATATTAAATTAATATTTCTAAAGGTTTTTGAGCAATATGTGGGTGTTTTTTTCCTTTATATATTTTAAGTTTTTTTCCAATTAATCTACCTAATGTAGTTTTTGGTAACATTCCTTTTACTGCTAATTTTATTATTTTTTCTGGATTTTTTTTTATCATATCAACTAATTTGATTTTACGTAACCCTCCTGGAAAACCAGTGTGATAATAATAATTTTTTTTTATTAATTTTTTTCCTGTTAATTTTATTTTATCTGCATTTATAATTATAATATAATCTCCTACATTTGAATAATGATTGTAAATAACTTTATTTTTTCCTAATAAATAATAAACTATTTTTGTAGCTAACCTACCTAGCGGTTTTTTATAAGCATTTATTATATACCATTCTTTTTTAATAAAATTAATATTTACATTAAACGTTTTCATCTTCTTTCATACCTTATTATATAATAGAAATTAATAATTCAAGTAATGGATTTATATATTTATATTTTCTAATCATAGCCGACTTATTTACTATTAATCTAGTACTTATATTTGTTATTAAGTTTTTTGGCTCCATTCCATTTCTTTTTAATGTATTTCCTGTATCAACTATATCTATAATTTCATCTGCTATATTCATAAGTGGGGCTAATTCCATAGCTCCATATAATTTGATTATTTCAGCATTTATACCTTTACTTGCATAATAATTTTTTGCTATTTTAATAAATTTTGTTGCTACTTTACGTTTTCTTTTTTTTATATTAAAACCAATTAAACCTGCAGTCATTAAACGACATTTAGAAATTTTAAAATCTATTGGTTCATAAAAACCTTTAGAACCATTTTCTAATAAAACATCCTTACCAACAATTCCCATATCAGCTGCACCTAATTTAACATAAGTAGGCACATCTATCGCTCTTAAAAAAATTAAATTTAAATATTTTTTTTTTGTATTAAATAATAATTTTCTATTATTATTTATAGAATCAATGGGAATTATACCTGCTTTTTTTATTAATGATAAACTTTTTAAAAGTATACGTCCTTTGGATAAAGCAATTACTAAAGGTTCTATCATAAGATTTTTATTATTCTAGTTATATTTTTATTTTATTTATATTATTATATATTATTTATAGACTTTAAGGAAAAGTTTTAATGAAAATTAATATAAATAATTTAACTAAATTATCTAAATTAAATAAAAATAAATTTCTTTTAAAAGATTTTAAAAAACAAATAAATTTATTATTAAAAAATTTATTTGTTATTAATATAAATTATATAAAACCTATTACAAATCCATTAAATAATAAATATAATTTAAAAATAAGAAAAGATAGAGTTAAAAAACCTAAAAATTTAAAAGCACATATTAATAATTTTTATATTATTCCTAATATTTTATAAAAAAATGACAATAATTGATATTATTAATGGTTTAAAAAATAAACAATTTTCTTGTTACGAACTAATAAAATTTATATTAAAAAAAATAAAAAAAAATAATAAAGATTTAAATTGTTTTATAACAATTGAATATAAAACAGCTTTAAAAGAAGCAAAAAAATATGATTTTTTACGGAAATTTAATCAAAATAATTTATTAAATGGTATACCAATCGCTTATAAAGATATCTTTTGTACCAAAGGTATAAAAACAACTTGTGGATCTAATTTTTTAAAAAATTTTATTCCTACTTATAATTCTACTCTTATTGAAAAACTTAAATATTATGGTTTTATAAATTTAGGGAAAACAAATATGGATGAATTTGCTATGGGATCGTTTAATGAAAGTAGTTATTTTGGACAAGTTAAAAATCCTTGGAATTTAAATTTAGTATCTGGTGGGTCATCTGGGGGATCTGCATCAGCTATATCTGCTGGATTAATTCCAGCTTCTTTAGGTACAGATACTGGAGGTTCTATAAGATTACCTTCTTCTTATTGTGGAATTACTGGTTTAAAACCTACTTATGGTTATTTGTCCAGATATGGAATTATTTCTTATTCATCTAGTTTAGATCAAGCTGGGCCAATGGCTCATACTGTAGAAGATTGTGCAATATTATTAAATCTCCTTTCTGGTTATGATAAGCTTGATTCTACTAATATAAAATTAAATAAATATAATTTTTTAAATTATATAAATAATTCTATATCTGGAATAAAAATTGGATTACCAATAGAATATTTAAAAAATATTAATTCAAAGTTTTCTTGTCTAATACAAGACGCAATAAATATTTATAAAAAATTAGGAATAAATTTTGTTGATATTAGTTTGCCTTATATTGAATCAGCAATTTCTGCTTATTATATTATAGTTTCAGCTGAAGCTGCTTCTAATTTAGCAAAATATGATGGTATAAAATATGGATATTATAAAATAAATCCTAAATCGTTAAAGGATTTATATATAAATCCTCGTACAATTGGGTTTGGTAAACAAGTAAAAAATCGTATTTTAACAGGAACATATATATTAAATAATATAAAATATTTTATTAAAGCAAAAAAAATTAGAAATTATATTTCTAATAACTTTATAAAAATTTTTAAAAAAGTTAATGCTATAATAATACCTACAACAAAATATAGAGCTAATAAATTTAATAAAAAAAATCAAAAGTTAAACCTGCAACAAGACATTTATACAATATCTATAAATTTAGCTGGTTTGCCTGTTATAAATATACCAATCGGATTTATTAATAAATGTCCTATCGGTTTTCAAATTATAACACCTCCTTTTACTGAAAACTTATTATTAAATATCGCTCATTCTTATCAAAAAAATACTAATTGGCATTTAAATTATCCAAATATTTTATAATGGGGTTATATAATGTTAAATAAATGGGAAACTATTATTGGGATTGAAACTCATATACAATTATCAACAAAATCTAAATTATTTTCTAATTCTTCTACAAAATTTTGTATTTACCCTAATAAACAAATTTGTAATTTAGATATAGGTATGCCAGGAGTATTACCAAAATTAAATAAAAAAGCTCTGGCTCTGGCTATTCGTTTTGGTTTAATTATAAATACTAAAATTTATAATAAATCAATTTTTGAAAGGAAAAATTATTTTTATCCAGATTTGCCTAAAGGATATCAAATAAGTCAAAAAAAAAAACCAATTTTAGGATATGGAAAAATTTCCATAGATTTAGAGAAATATCAAACTATATATATAGATCATGTAAATTTAGAAGAAGATGCAGGTAAATTATTACATTATAAAAATAAAAGTGCAATTGATTTTAATAGATCAGGTATACCGTTATTGGAAATCATTACTAAACCTAGTTTATTAACTTATAAAGAAGTTATAAGTTATTTAAAATATCTAAATAAAATTGTAAAATATATAAATATATCTGATGCTAATTTAGCTAAAGGTGAAATGCGGTGTGATATAAATATATCAATAAGAAAAAAAGGAAATAAAAAAAATAACAATTATATTGAAATTAAAAATTTAAATTCTTATAAAAATATTAAAAATGCAATTTTATATGAAACTAAAAGACAAATTAATATTTTAACTAAAGGTGGAAAAATAATTAAAGAAACTCGATTATATAATTTTAAAAAAAACAAAACTTATATTTTACGTAAAAAAGAAAATAAAAATGATTATTTATATTTAAATTGTCCTGATTTATTAGAATTAAAATTAAATAAAAACTTTTTTTTTAAACAAAAAAAATCTATACCTGATTTTCCTCAAAATAAATTAAAATATTTTATAAAAATAGGATTATCTTTTAAAGAAGCTGATCTTATAACAAAGACTTTAGAAATCTCAAATTTTTTTGAAAAAACCTTTAAATTTTGTAATGATGTTAAATTAACATATACATGGATAACTTGTTATCTTTTTGAAAAATTAAAATTTTATTATTTAAAAATTAAACAAAGTCCAATTAAATATGAGTTATTAGGTAACTTATTAAGTTATATAAAAAAAAATATTATAAATATTAATTTAGCTAAATTTATATTTAATAAATTATGGAATAAAAAAATAAATAATATAGAAAAAGAAATAAATAAAATAAAAACAGAACAAATAAATGATAAGAAATTGTTAAAGTTAATAACTTTAACATTTAATGAAAATTTATTACAACTTGAATTATATAAAAATTCAAATTTTAAAAAGAAAAAAAATATATTAAATTTTTTTATAGGGAAAGTAATAAAAAAATCAAAAAATAAAGCTAATCCAAAAAAAATTAATTTTTTTATAAATAAAAAATTAAATAAGTTAATATGAAAAATATAATAGTAATAATTGGATCTGGTTTTGGAGGAATAGCTGCAGGGTTGAGAGCTAAAAAAAAAGGTTTTGATGTAATAATAATAGAACGTAATAAAAATATTGGTGGGAAAGCACAAATATATAAAGATAATAATTATATATTTGATGCAGGTCCTACCGTTATTACAGCACCTTATTTATTTTCAGAATTATATAAACTTTTTGGAAAAAAAATTAATAATTATATAAAATTTCTAGAATTAAAAAACTGGTATAATTTTTATTTTTTTGATAAAACTAAATTTAATTATTATAAAAATTTAAAAAAAACTGAAAAAAATATAAAAAAGTTTTCAAAAAAAGATATATATGGATATAAAAAATTATTATTAATTACAAAAATTTTTTTTGATAATTGTTTTAAATATTTTTCAATTAAACCATTTAATAACTTTTATCAAATGATAAAATGTATACCTTTTTTTATAAAATTAAAATGTTATAAATCATATTTTAATTTAATTAAAATTTTTATAAAAAATAATAACTTAAAGCAAATGTTTTTTATTTATCCGTTATTAATAGGTGGAAATCCATATAAGTTATCTTGTTTATACTCATTAATTATATATTTAGAAAGAAAATGGGGAATTCATTTTCCCAAAGGGGGAATAGGTTTTTTAATAAATAAATTAGAAATTTTAATGAGAGAAGAAGGTATAAAAATATATACAGGAGTAACAGTTAAGAAAATTATTACATATAAAAAAAAAGCAATAGCAATAAAATTAAATAATAATCATTATATTAAAACTAATTATATTGTTTCTAATATTGAACCTAAATATTTATATAATAAGTTAATTAATATAAAAAATAATTTTTTAATAAAAAAGAAATTATCAAATAAAGAATATTCTTTTGGATTATTTATATTATATTTTGGTACTAATTATTTTTATTCAAATATTTATCATCATACAATATTATTTAATAATAATTATTATTTTTCAATAAAAAATATTTTTTATAAAAAGCATTTTAATAAAAAAAATATTAGCATTTATTTACATCATCCTACTAGAACTGATAAGTTATTAAAAAAATCTACTTTTTATGCCTTAATACCTGTACCTAATTTAAAATATTATAAAAATTGGTCTAGATATGAAAATGAACTTTTTGTTCAAGATATAATCTCAATATTAGATTCAAAATTATTACCAAAATTAAAAAAAAATATAAAAACCTGTTTTTATATTACTCCAAAATTTTTTAAAAAAAGATATTTTAATACATTTGGTAGTGGTTTTTCAATTTCTCCTAATTTAAATCAAATAGCATGGTTTAGATTTCATAATAAATCAGAATTAATAAAAAATCTTTATTTAGTAGGAGCCGGTACACATCCTGGGGCAGGAATCCCTGGCGTTTTATTAAGTGCAAAATTAATAGATAAATTCATTATATGAATAAGAAAATTTTAAAAAGTTCAAATAAAATAATAAAAAAATATAGTAAAAATTTTTATTTTACAAGTTTTTTTATAATAAAAAAATATTCAAAATATTTAAAAATAATTTATTTTATATGTAGAAAACTTGATGAAATTGCTGATAAAAATTATTTAAATTCTAAAAAAAAATCTTTGAAAAGATTAACAGTAATATTAAAACAAATAAAAAATAATTCTAAACAAAAATTAGATAAACTTTCTAAATTAATAAAAAATTTAAAAAAAAATAAATCAATAAATTTAAATTCATTTATTGATTTAATCAATTGTTTAATAAAGGATATAAAATATCCAGCAAATATAAAAAATGAAAAAGAATTAATATATTATTGTTATGGAGTAGCTGGTACTATAGGGAATATAGTTTTACCTTTTATAAAATGTTCAATAACTAATACTATTAAGGCTATCAATTTAGGTATTTTTTTGCAAATGATTAATATTGCTAGAGATGTGTTAGAAGATGCTTTTAAAGGAAGACGTTATTTGCCAGCATGTTGGGTTAATAATATAAATGCAAAAGAAATTATTTATTTATCAAATATTCCTATTAACAAAAAACATAAACTAATTTCATCTGCTATTATTCGTTTACTTTTTTTATCAGAATATTATTATATTAAAGGTATAAAAAATATTTATAAAGTAAATTATATAAATCGTATAATTATAACAATAATTAGTTCAATATATTATAAAATAAATATAAATATAAGTAATACTAAATATTATTGGATTTATAAACGTATTTATATATCTTTATATTATAAAATATTTATAACGCTAAAAACTATTATTAAATCTATATGTTAAAAAAAAAAATCTATGATATAGATATCTTAATTTTAGGAGGTGGATGCTCTGGTTTATCTTTAGCTTATTATTTAAGTTTTTTACCAAATAATTTAAACATTTTGATAATTGAAAATAAAAAATTATATTATAATGATAAAACATGGTGTGGTTGGAGAATAAAAAATCATGCTTTTATAAATTGTTGTAAAAAAACTTGGTATAATATAAAAATAAAAAAAGAAAAAAATTCTTATTCAATAATAAATTTTTCTATTCCGTATGAATATATATTATCAATATTATTTTATAAAAAAATTATAAATAGAATAAAAATTCTTCAGAATATTAAAATATATAATAATAAAATTTTAAATATAAAAGAATACAATGAATATGTATCAATAAAATTAAATAATGGAGAATATAAAATTGCACATTGGGTAATAGATACTTTACCTAAAAAAATAAAAATAAATTTACCTTGGAAATGGCAAAATTTTTTTGGGATTGAATTATATTCTAATAAAAAATATTCAAAACCAAGTTTAATGAATTTTTATATAAATAAATATTTAAAATCTAATAAATTAAATTTTATCTATATTTTACCAATAAATAAAAATCAAATATTATTTGAATGGACTAATTTTTATAAAAAAAAAAATCTTTATATAAAAAAATTATTAATTTATTATATAAATATTGTTTTAGGAATTTATAATTATAAAATTTTAAGAAAAGAAACAGGCCATATACCAATGGCTTATATTATAAATAAAAAAAAATTAAAAAACTTAGCTAAAATATATGGTTGTTATATACGTCCCTCTACTGGATATTCATTTAATGAAATACAAAACTGGGCTATTAAATGTGCTTATAATTTATCAATAAATAAAAAAATTATAATACCAAAAGTTCCATATTTTTTAATATTTTTAGATTATATTTATATGAAAACAAATGAATTTTTTCCTAAAAATTCGTTATTATTATATAATAATATTTTTTATAAAATAAAATCTAATACTTTCATTAAATTTTTTACAAATAATCCAAATATAATAGATATCTTTAATATATTATTTTTTCTTAAACCAAAATCGATTTTATTATATACATTTATAATGATTTTATTTAAATAAATTCCCTTTATATTGTGATTTAAATTCATTTCTTAATGAATTTATTATTTCATCTAAATTCCCAGAAATAATATTATTTAAATCATATATAGTTAAATTAATTCTATGATCTGTTACACGTCCTTGAGGATAATTATAAGTCCTAATGCGCTCTGATCTATCACCTGAACCTATTAATGATTTTCTAATTTTTGATTGTGTTTTTTGAAGTTCATCTTTATATTTTTGTTTTAATTTTGCTTTTAATAATAAAATAGCTTTATATTTATTTTTATGTTGGGAGCGCTCTGTTTGACATGAAACTACTATATTTGTTGGAATATGTGTAATTCTAACAGCAGAATCAGTTGTATTAACATGCTGACCTCCTGCCCCACTAGATCTATAAGTATCTATTCTTAAATCTTCTATATTTATATTTATTTTTATATTTAAATCTTTTTTTATTTCAGCCATAACAGCTACAGTACAAGCTGAAGTATGTATTCTACCTATTGATTCAGTATTAGGTATTCTTTGTACTCTATGAGTCCCAGACTCAAATTTTAATTTCCCATATATTCCAGAACCTTTCATTCTTAAGATTATTTCTTTAAAACCACCATATTCTCCTGGATTAAAACTTATTAATTCATTTTTCCATCCATTTTTTTCTGCATATTTATAATACATACGAAATAAATCCCCAGCAAAAATAGCAGCTTCAGAACCTCCGGTTCCTGCGCGGATTTCTAAAAAAATACCATTTTTATCTTCTTTATTAGAATTTTTTATTAATATATTTTTTATATTTAATTTTATATTAAATAATTTTCTTTTTATATTTTTAATTTCTTCAATAACTAAATTACGAATTTCTAAATCATTTTCATAATACATTTTTTTATTATAATTTATTTCTAATTCTAATTTTTTATATTTTTTCCATAATTTTACTAATTTTTCTAATTTTGAATATTCACGTGAATATTTTATATATTTATTTTTGTTATTAAGAATTTCAATTTTAGAAAGTAAAATAGATAAATTATAAAATTTTTTTTCAATTTTATTTAAATAATTACGTAATTTATATTTAATCAAATTAATTTACCTATTTATATTTAAAATAATATATAATTATAATAATATAATATAATGATTTTTAGGTAAGTGTAAATATGATTTTATCTAAATTAATGCTATTTACTGGTAATTCAAATATAGAACTAGCAAAAAAAATTGCTAGTTGTTTAAAGACAAAATTAGGTAATTCTACAGTTAATAAATTTAGTGACGGTGAAATTTCTGTTGAAATTAAAGAAAATGTAAGAGGTAAAGATATTTTTATTTTACAATCAACTTGTGTACCTACTAATGATAATTTAATAGAATTAATTTTAATTGTTGATGCTTTACGTAGAGCCTCAGCTACAAGAATTACAGCTGTAATTCCTTATTTAGGATATGCTAGACAAGATCGTAGAATAAGATCTACCCGTGTTCCTATTTCTGCCAAAGTTATTGCTGATATGATTGTTAAAGTAGGTGTCGATCGTGTGATGACGATGGATTTACATTCAGATCAAATACAAGGTTTTTTTGATGTGCCTGTAGATAATATTTATGGTTATCCTGTACTTATAAAAGATATAGAAAGTCAAAAATATAACAATCTGGTGATAGTATCGCCAGATATTGGTGGGGTTATACGTGCTCGTTCAATAGCTAAAGAATTAAATGTAGAATTATCTATTATTGATAAACGTCGCCCCAAAAAAAATCAAACACAAGTAATGCATATAATTGGAGATATAAAAAATCGGACATGTATATTAATTGATGATATTGCAGATACAGCTAGTACTTTATGCAAAGCAGCTGAATCACTAAAAAAACAAGGAGCAAAATATGTCTTTGCTTATATTACTCATGCTATATTATCAGGTAATGCAATAGATATAATAAATAATTCATTTTTAGATAAATTAATAATTACAGATACTATTCCTTTATCAAAAAAAGCTATTATTAGTAACAAAATAAGACAAGTATCTGTTGCTAGTCTAATTGCAGAAGCAATTCGTAGAGTTAATAATGAAGAATCAATAAGTGCAATGTTTAATTAAGTTGGAAAATTAATAATGCCAAACAATAAAATAAATGCTTTTATGAGATATAATCTAGGTAAAAGAGCAAATAAAAGATTACGTAATAATTCTATTATTCCTGCAATAATATATGGAGGAAATAAAAAAAATTTACTTATTGCAATAGAAAAAGAAAATTTATTAAATTTTATGAAAAGAGAAAATTTTTTTTCTTCTATTTTAAATATAAATATAAATAAAATTAATGAAAAAGTTTTTATACGTAAGATCCAACATCATCCATTTAAAAATTTAATTAATCATATAGATTTTATACGTATAAATAAAAATCAAAAAATAAATGTATTAGTTAAAATAAAAATTATAGGAAAAGAAAATTGTAAAGGTATAAAAAAAGAAGGAGGTTTACTATATTTACATAAAAATTATGTCAAAATAAATTGTTTACCTAAAGATATACCTAATTTCATTGAAATAAATGTAAGTAATTTATCTTTAGGAGAAACTTTCTATTTAAATAATATTTCTGACACTTTATATTTTAATACAAAAAAAATTTTATTTGTAGAAAAAAATAAAGAAATTATTACTATAAAACGTATAAGAAAAAATCTAGAATAATAAATATTTGACGGCTGCGTAGCTCAGCTGGTTAGAGCACATCACTCATAATGATGAGGTCCCCTGTTCAAGTCAGGGCGTAGCTAACTTTCTAAATTACTCCCCGAACAGGATTCGAACCTGTGACCTAATGATTAACAGTCATTTGCTCTACCAACTGAGCTATCGAGGATTTATTATTTATGTTAACAATTTTATTAATCAAGTCAAGTAGTTTGATTTATTAATTTTTTTAAGTAATTTCCATTATTTTTTAATAAAAATTCTCCAATTAAAAAAACATTAACACCAAAAAGTTTTAATGTTTTTAAATCATTTTTATTTAAAATTCCTGATTCAGTAACAAAAATAACATTAGAAGGTATATATTTTATTAAAGACAATGTTATTTTTATAGAAGTATTAAATGTATATAAATTACGATTATTTATACCTATAAATTTTGCATTTAATGAAAATAAAGCAATTTCTAATTCTAAGATAGAATGTATTTCTAATAATACATCCAGACCTATAGATCTAGCTATCTTATATAATTTTTTTAACAATTCATATTCTAAAATTGAAACTATTAATAAAATACAATCCGCACCTAATAAACGAGCTTCAAAAATTTGATATTCATCAATAATAAAATCTTTAAATAAAACTGGTAAATCACAATTTTTTTTTATTTTTAATATATCTTTTTTACTACCTTTAAAAAAATTATTTTCTGTTAATATAGAAATACAAACAGCACCATTCAAATAATAATTATACGCTATTTTTTCAATATTCTTAGAATTAGTAATAACACCTTTAGAAGGTGAATATCTTTTAATTTCAGCAATAACTGAAATTTTATTTTCATATTGTTTATTTTTTATTGATTTTTTAAAACAATTATTAGTAAAATTATTTTTATATAAATAATATTTATTACGTATTTTATCTAATGAAAAATTTTTTATACAATTAGTTATTGTTTTATTTTTATAATATAAAATATTTTTTAATATATTTTTTTTATCCATTATATCCCTTTCTTAAATTTTTAGTAAAAAAAACAAGTTCTTTTAATTTTTTAAAAACTTTTCCTGAAAATAATATATATTTAGCTAAATCAATTCCATTATTAATATTATTTACTATTCCTGAAACATATAAAGCCGTTCCTGAATTTAATAAAATAATTTCAAAAGCTAGACAAAAATTCCCGTTTATAGAATTAATTATTATATCTAAACTTTGTAAAACATTTTTTATTTTTATGAAATTTAATAATTTTGTTTTCATAAAAAAATTTTTAGGATGAATTAAATAGTTTTTTATTTTTCCTTTATTTAATTCAGAAATATAAGTTGAATTTTTTAAAGAAATTTCATCTAAACCCTCTTTAGAATGAATTACTAATGTTTTTATACTACCTAATTTCATAAACGCTTTAGCAATTAGATTTAATAATCGTTTATCATATACCCCTACTAATTGTTTTAATGGTTGAATCGGATTATTTAAAGGACCTAATATATTAAAGATTGTAGGGATATGTATATCAATTCGTATTTGTTTTATTTTTTTTTTATATTTAGAATTTAATATAAAAAATATTATTCCTATATTTTTTATACATTTTATAAATTCTTTTTTTTTAAAATTTAAATTTATTCCTAAGACATTAAGTAAATCTAAACTGCCTGAATAAGATGATATACTTTTACTACCGTGTTTAACAACCTTTATTGCTCTAGAAGCAGCTACTACAAAACTTGAAGCTGTTGAAATATTAAAATAATTAAAATTATCACTACCTGTCCCTACTAAATCTATAAGATTTATATTTTTAATAAGATTTAATTTCTTAAAATCATTTATTACTTTTGCTGTTGCTGCTATTTCAGCACTATTTTCTTTTTTTATAGATAATGCTGTTAAGATAGATGCAATTTGTGTTGATTCTATTTTACCTAAAACTATTAATTCCATTAATTTATAAAAAAATTTAAATTTTATATTTTTTTTCTTTATTAAAGTTTTTAAAATTTTATAAATCATTTTATTTTTTTATAAAGTTTTTTAATAACTCATGACCTTTATAAGTTAAAATAGATTCTGGATGAAATTGGAAACCTTCAATCTTATATTGTTTATGTTTTATGCCCATAATTACATTTGGTGTTAAATCATAAAATTCTGTTGTCGCTGTAATTTCTAAACAATCAGGCAAAGATTTTTTATCAATTATTAAAGAATGATATCTATTTACTAGTATAGGATTTATTAATCCTTTAAATAAACCTTTACTGTTATGTTTAATTCTTGATGTTTTACCATGAATAATTTTTTTTGATTTAATTATTTTCCCTCCAAATACTTGTCCAATTATTTGATGACCAAGACATATTCCTAGTATCGGAATTTTATTTGCAAAATGTTTAATTATTTCAAGTGAATTCCCAGCTTTTTTAGGAGTACATGGTCCTGGAGAAAGAACTAAATGAGTAAAATTTTTTTTTTCTATATTTTTTATTGTAATATTATTGCGAACAATCTTAACATAAACACCTAATTCCATAAAATAATGTACAATATTAAAAGTAAAACTATCATAATTATCAATTATTAAAATTTTCAATATTTTTCCTTATTCTTATACAATATTTTCTTCTACTAGAGCAGCTGCTTTAAATAATACACTACTTTTATTTAATATTTCATTCCATTCATTTTGATAATCTGATTGTTCTACTATTCCTCCACCAGATTGAATATGTAATTCATTATTTTTAATAATTGCTGTCCGTATTGCGATAGCCATATCCAGATTTCCATTCCAAGATAAATAACCAACAGCTCCTGAATATATACCTCTTTTTACAGGTTCACTTTCATTTATAATTTCTAATGCTCTTATTTTAGGCGCACCAGAAATAGTACCAGCAGGAAAAGTAGCACGAAAAACATCAATTAAATCTAATTTAGGTTTTAATATACCTCTTATATTAGTAACGATATGCATAACATGTGAATATCTTTCTATTGACATTTTTTTAGTAACTATTACAGTACCTTTAATACTAACTTTTCCTACATCATTACGGCCTAAATCAATTAACATAATATGTTCAGAACATTCTTTAGGATCATGTAATAATTCTTTTTCTAAATATATATCCTCTTTTTCATTTTTGCCTCTCTGTCTTGTTCCTGCTATAGGTCTTAAAGTAATTTTTTTCTTATCTAATCTAACCATAATTTCAGGAGAAGAACCAACTACATAATGATCTTTTAAATTTAAATAAAACAGATATGGGGAAGGATTTAAAACTCTTAAAGAACGATAAAGATTTATTGGTTTAGATTTAAAAGGTATAATAATTCTTTGAGAGGGCACACATTGCATTACATCTCCTGATGAAATAAATTTTTTAATTTTATTAATATATTTTTTATATGTAAATTTAGTAAAACTATAAAATATAGGTTTTTTTTTATATTTTTTAAATCTCTTATTGTTATTATACAAATATGATTCATAAATTTTTGATTTCTTAATCAAATTATAACTTAATTTCTTTTCTATTATTTTTATACGTGAATAAGCTTTTTTTAAATATTGTTTTTCATATATATTAACATTTATTAAGATAGTTAATCTTCCAGAATATTTATCAAAAATAATAAGATCATTAGCTATTAATAATAAAATATCAGGTGTATTTATTGGATCATATTGCTTGTAGGATTTGATTGTTGGTTCAATAAATTTTATAGTATCATATCCAAAATATCCAACTAAACCTCCATCAAATATTATTTTACTTTTATTAAAAATATTATTTTTTATTTTTTTTATATATTTTGATATCCATAATAAAGGATCTATAATTTTTATTTTTTCAATTTTAAATTTGTTTTTAAATAAAATTATTTTTTTTTCACGTACTTCTATTCTTTTCTTGCAACGTAAACCAATTATAGAATATCTCCCCCATTTTTTTTTTCCTTCTATTGATTCTAATAAAAAAGTCCATGGATAATTTGCTAGTTTCATATAAATCGAAAGGGGAGTATCAATATCTGCTATAATTTCTTTATAAATAAGAATTCTATTTTTTAATAAGTTCATTTAAAAATTAATAATTTTTATTGGGTCGTGTAGGATTCGAACCTACGACCAATTGGTTAAAAGCCAATTGCTCTCCCACTGAGCTAACGACCCATAAATATATTATAACATATTTTATTTAGTACCAAAAATTTTATCACCTGCATCTCCTAATCCTGGTACTATATATCCAGATTTATTTAAGTTAGTTTCTATTGAAGCTGTATAAATTTGAACATCAAAATGTGATTCTAGAACTCTTTCTAGACCTTCTGGTGCAGCTACTAATACAAGAACTTTTATTTTATTACATTTTTTTTCTTTAAGCATATTTATTACAGAAATTATTGAACCCCCTGTAGCTAACATAGGATCTATTATTAAAGCTAAACGTTCATCTAAAGCATTGACAATTTTTTCAAAATAAGGTATAGCTTCAAATGTTTTCTTATTCCGATAGACACCAACCACACTAATATGTGCACTAGGAATTAAGTTTGTAATACCATTCATCATACTTAGACCAGCTCGCAAAACCGGCACGATAGTAATTTTTTTTCCATTAATTCTTTCAACCGTTAATGGTTTACCATCCCATCCTCTTATATTATGGAATTCAATTTTTAATTCTCTTGTTGCTTCATAAGCTAGTAGTTCCGTTATTTCACTTGCTAATTCACGAAAATGTTTAGGACTAATTTTTGAAGATCTCATTAAACCTAATTTATGTTTAATTAAAGGATGCTCAATTACATTCACACTCATTGAATATCTCTTTTACTATCTATTTATAAATAAATAGGACTAAGCGGGGTTGAACCACTAACCTCCACGATGTTAACGTGGTGCTCTAACCAATTGAGCTACAGTCCTTTCGAGAATAGTTGTTATATAATTAAATAATTTACTAATTTTTGAGTTTGGTTTTGATATTAATATAGGAGATTTATCACAAATATATTTATGTAAAGGTAAACACCCTAGTTTTTTAATTTTATATTTTTTTAAAATTTTAATATATTTATTATAAAATATTGATTTAGAATATCCACAAAATGTACATGTAAAAGAACTCATATTTTCTATTAAACCAATTATAGGTATTTTTATTTTCTTAAACATATTTATTGCTTTAAATGCACCTAATAATGATATTTCTTGAGGGGTTGTTATAATTATTACTCCAGATAATTTAATATTATTTAATAATGTTAATGAAAGATCTGCAGTTCCAGGCGGCATATCTATAAATAAATAATCTAAAGTTCCCCAATTAGTATTTTTAAATAAATTTAATAAAAATTTAGATATAATTGGTCCACGCCAAATAATAGCTTTTGTTTGTTTTTTTACTATAAAACCCATTGACATTACTTTAAGTCCATAATAAGGAATAGGTTGTATTAAAAGGTTATTATTAATAAATATATTTTTTTTTATGCCCAAAATTTTAGCTTGACTAGATCCAGAAATATCTGCATCTAATAAACCTACTTTATATCCTTTTATATTCATAGCTAAAGCCAAATTAGTAGTTAGAGTTGATTTACCTACCCCACCTTTAACAGAAGATAGAGCAATAATATATTTTATATTAAACATTAATTAAATCCTTAATTTTCTTATTTATTTGATTTAATTAATAATATCATGTTATAAATAAGAATATTATGTCACGTAAAATTTTAGTAACTTGTGCTATGCCTTATGCTAATGGTGATCTTCATTTAGGTCATATGTTAGAATATATACAAACAGATATATGGGTTCGTTTTCAAAAAACTTTAGGAAATAAATGTTATTTTATATGTTCTGATGATTCACATGGGACTGCTATTATGTTACATGCAAAAAAAAAAAATATAAAACCAAAAGAATTAATTTACCATATAAAAAAAAAACATATATATGATTTAAAAAAATTTAAAATTGATTTTGATATTTATTCTTGCACCCATACTAAAATTAATAAAATTAATGTAGAAAAAATTTATAAAATATTAACTTATAAAGGATTTATTTATTGTAAAAAAATAAAACAATTATTTGATCCTATAAAAAAAATATTTTTATCTGATAGATTAATATTAGGTAATTGTCCTAAATGTAATGCAAATAAACAATATGGAGATATGTGTGAATTTTGTGGAATAACATATAAACCTTTTGATTTAATTAATCCTATTTCAGTTTTAACAGGAATAAAACCTATAAAAAAATATTCAAATCATTATTTTTTTAAATTACCTTATTTTACAAAGTTTTTAAATAAATGGATTAATAATTCAGGTGTGGTAAAAAATATGATTTATAACCAATTAAAAAGTTGGTTTAAAGTAGGACTTATAGAATGGGATATTTCACGGGATTCACCCTATTTCGGTTTTAAAATTCCTAATCTTAAGAAACTTAAATTTTTTTATGTATGGATAGATGCTACAATCGGTTATTTATCA
Source organism: Candidatus Portiera aleyrodidarum (assembly GCF_000953295.1). Taxonomy (GTDB): domain Bacteria; phylum Pseudomonadota; class Gammaproteobacteria; order Johnevansiales; family Johnevansiaceae; genus Portiera; species Portiera aleyrodidarum_A. Next base: position 229,580 of record NZ_LN649255.1, read on the forward strand.
ACGGTTCAAGAATTATGTTATAAAAAAAGATTAGATTTTAATGAAATTTGGAATATAAAATCAAAATATGAAATTTATCATTTTATAGGTAAAGATATAATTTATTTTCATACATTATTTTGGCCAACTATTCTAAAAACAATGAATTTAAAACTACCTACTAAAATTAATTGTCATGGTTTTGTCACAATTAATGATAAAAAAATGTCTAAATCTAAAGGAACTTTTATTAAAGCTAAATTTTATGAAAAATTTATTGAACCTGAATATTTACGTTATTATTTTTCATCAAAAATTAATTCAAATATAGAAGATATAGATATTAATTTTAAAGATTTTTTTTATAAAATAAATTCTGATTTAATTGGTAAAATAATTAATATTGCAAGTCGATGTTATAAATTAATAAATAAATATAATAAAAATTATTTATCTAAAAATATTGAAAATAAAATCTTAATAAAATCTTTTATTAATATTGGTGATAAAATCTATTTTAATTATGAAAAACTTGACTTTTATAAAGTTGTAAAAAAAATTTTAAATTTAGCAAATCAAACTAATTCTTATATTACAAAAAAATCACCCTGGTCCTTAAACGAAAAAAAAAAACAATATATAATTGAGGTATGTTCTATGGGTTTAAATTTATTTCGTCAACTAATAATTTATTTATCTCCAATATTACCTAAATTAGCTATAAAAGTAAAAAATTTTCTTAATTTAAAAACTTTAAATTGGAAAAGTCGTAAAAAACTTTTAATAAATCATAAAATAAAAAAATTTAACCCGCTCTTAAATCGAATTGAAAAAATACCCGAAGCCGGATTTGAACCAGCACGCCAAAAAAAGGCGGGGGATTTTAAGTCCCCTGCGTCTACCAATTCCGCCATTCGGGCTTGAGGCTGGAAACGGAATTGAACCGTTTTACGCGGATTTGCAATCCGATGCATAGCCAATCTGCCATCCAGCCAAACTCAAAGAATAAGAGTATAAATAAATAATATAATATTATATTATAAAAGGGGCTTTAGCTCAATGGTAGAGCGCAACGCTGGCAGTGTTAAGGTTATCGGTTCGAGCCCGATAAGCTCCAGATATAAAAATCTAAATTAAAAGTAAATATGAAGAATAAAACTATAGAAATAATAAAAAAACAAATAAAAAATAATAAAATCATATTATATATGAAAGGAACACCAAGTTTTCCAAAATGTGGTTTTTCAGCACAAGCTGTTAAATTTTTAGTAAAATACTTAAAAAACTTTACGTTCGTAAATGTTTTAGAAAATTTTAATATTAGATATGAATTACCAAAATTTTCTAATTGGCCTACATTTCCACAACTTTGGGTTAATTCTAAATTTATAGGAGGTAGTGATATTATGGCTGAAATGTATAAAAATGGTGAATTAAAAAAATTAATTAAAAATTTTAAATAGCTAAGGAAATTTTAATAATGTCTAAAAAAGTTATTCTTGCTTTTTCGGGTGGATTAGATACTTCTGCTATTGTTAAATGGTTACAAGATACATATGGTTATGAAGTAATTACTTATACTGCTGATTTAGGACAAGAAAAAAAAGATATTAAATCTGCTTATAATAAAGCAAAATTCTTAGGAATAAAAAAAATTTATATAGAAGATTTACGAGAAATTTTTGTAAAAAATTATATTTTTCCTATGTTTAGAGCTAATACGATTTATGAAGTGGGATATCTTTTAGGCACTTCAATAGCACGCCCTTTAATTATTAAAAGGTTATTAGAAATAGCTAAAATAAATAATTCAAATATTATATCACATGGATCTACAGGAAAAGGTAATGACCAACTCAGATTTGAATTAGGTGCTTATTCATTAAATCCATATATAAAGATAATTGCCCCTTGGCGTGAATGGAATTTAGATTCCCGTAAAAAAATTATAAAATATTGTAAAAAAAATAATATAATGATTGATTATTTTAAAAAAAATAAATCTTTATATTCTATGGATAATAATTTATTACATATTTCTTATGAAGGAGGTTTATTAGAAGATACTTGGGGTGAACCAGAAACTAATATGTGGAGATGGAGTAAGAATTTAAATATTACTCCAGATAAAGAAACTGTTATTGATATAACTTTCCAAAACGGGGATCCAATAGCAATTAATAATGAATATTTTAAACCACATGAATTAATAATAAAATTAAACAAATTAGGAAGTAAACATGGGATTGGTAGAATTGATATGGTGGAAAATAGATATCTAGGCATAAAATCGAGAGGGTGTTATGAAACACCTGGTGGTACCATATTATATAATGCACATAAAGCAATAGAATCTATAACTTTAGATCATGAATCTATTAAATTAAAAGATATTTTAATGCCGATCTATGCTGAAATAATTTATAATGGATATTGGTGGACCCTAGAAAGAAAAATGTTACAATCTTTAATTGATACTTCTCAAAAATATGTTAATGGAATAGTTAGATTAAAATTATATAAAGGTAATGTAATTATAATAGGTAGAAAATCTGATCAATCTTTATTTAATTCATCTTATGCTACATTTGAAGAAGATAAAGGTATATATAATCAAAAAGATGCAGAAAGTTTTATAAAATTAAAATCTATACGGTTAAAAATAGCATCAATTAAACAAAAAATTAAATGGAGTTAATTTTTTTATACTTGAAATTAAATTATTTATCCACAATAACTAAAAAAAAGTATAATTTTTAATTTATTTTGTAATTCAGGAGAACGGAAAATGAAAATACGTCCTTTGCATGACCGGGTTGTAGTTCGTCGTGTGGAACAGGAACAAAAAACTTCTGGGGGAATTGTGTTACCAGGTAATGCACAACAAAAACAAAAACGTGGTGAAGTAATAGCTACTGGAAAAGGAAAAATACTTGAGAATGGTGCTATTCGTCCGTTAGATGTTAAAATAGGTGATATAGTAATATTTAAAGAAGGCTTTGGAATAGAAAAACAAAAAATAGAAGGTGAAGAACTTTTAATAATGAGTGAATCTGATATTCTTGGTATATTAGAAGAATAATTTTTTATATTAGAAGAATAATTTTTTTTATTAAAGGTACAAATACTATGGCAGCTAAACAGATTAGATTTTCTGAAGATGCAAGAACTCGTATGGTACGAGGAGTTAATGCACTTGCTGATGCAGTTAGAACCACCTTAGGACCTAAAGGCCGGAATGTGGTTTTAGAAAAGTCATTTGGCGCACCTACAATAACTAAAGATGGAGTTTCTGTAGCAAAAGATATAGAATTAAAAGAGAAATTTGAAAATATGGGTGCTCAACTGGTTAAAGAAGTTGCCTCCAAAACAGCAGATGTAGCAGGAGATGGAACAACAACAGCTACCGTTTTGGCACAAGCCATAGTTAATGAAGGAATTAAACAAATTAATTCTGGAAGAAATCCTATGGATTTAAAAAGAGGGATAGATAAAGCAATAAGAGCTTCTGTTGAAGAAATAAAAAAAATATCTGTTAAATGTGCAGATTCAAGATCAATTGCTCAAGTTGGTACGATTTCAGCTAATGGAGATAGTAAGATTGGGCAGTTAATAGCAAAAGCTATGGAAAAAGTTGGAAAAAAAGGCGTAATAACAGTAGATGAAAGTAGGGGATTTGAAGATGAATTAGAGGTTGTAGAAGGTATGCAATTTGATAGAGGTTATATTTCTCCTTATTTTGTCACTAATCAAGAAAATATGACAGTAGAATTAGAATCACCATATATTCTTATAGTAGAGAAAAAAATTTCAAATATTCGGGAATTATTGCCGTTATTAGAAAGTGTTGCGAAATCAGGAAAGCCGTTAATGATAATATCAGAAGATATAGAAGGTGAAGCATTAGCCACATTAGTAGTTAATAATATGAGAGGGATAGTTAAAGTAGCAGCAGCTAAAGCGCCAGGGTTTGGCGATCGGCGTAAAGCAATGTTACAAGATATAGCAATCCTTACAGGAAGTACAGTAATTTCTTCAGATATAGGACTAAATATTGAAAAAGCAACATTAAATAATTTAGGGAATGCTCGTAGAATTACTATGTCTAAAGAAACTACTACAATAATTGATGGAGCAGGTTCAGAAAAAGATATAGAATCTAGGGTAAAACAAATTAGAAAACAAATAGAAGAAACTACTTCTGATTATGATAAAGAAAAACTTCAAGAAAGAGTAGCCAAACTAGCAGGTGGTGTAGCTGTAATTAGAGTTGGAGCAGCTACAGAAATAGAAATGAAAGAAAAAAAAGCTAGAGTAGAAGATGCTTTACATTCTACACGGGCTGCTGTAGAAGAAGGGGTTGTAGCAGGTGGAGGAACAGCTTTAATTAGAATATTAAATAAATTACAAAATTTAAAAGGTAAGAATGACGATCAAACTCATGGAATAAAAATTGCTCTAAAAGCATTTGAATCACCTTTAAGACAAATTGTTAAGAACGCAGGTGAAGAATCATCTGTTATACTTAATAAGGTTAAAGAAGGGGAAGGAAATTTTGGATATAATGTTAATACAGGGGAATTTGGTGATTTAATAAATATGGGTGTTTTAGATCCTGCTAAAGTTACAAGAACTGTTTTACAATCTGCTGGTTCAATAGGCGGAATGATAATAACAACAGAAGCAATGATAGCAGACCATACTGAAGATAATAAAAATAATACTAATAATCACCCTAATGCTCCAGAAATGAGTGGAATGGGTGGAATGATGTAAAGAAAAATATACCCGTTATTTAATTTTTCTTAAATAACGGGTTAGTTTATAATTTATCAGATAATGTTATTTTTCTATTTTTTCTATCAATATTAATAATATATGCAGAAATCTTATCACCAATTAGATAGCCGTTATTATTAATATTAGCAATAACATTATTATTTAATTTTACTAGTGTTTCATTTTCATTAATTTCTATAATTTCTCCATTTACTAAAGATCCTTTATAAAAAACTGTCAGAGGATCTTGTTTTAGATGTTTAATACTTAAAGAAATACGTTCCCTCTCAGGATCAATAGATAAAATTAAGGTTGAAATTATATCACCTTTCCTATATTTACTACGGATTACTTTATCATCTATTTCATTCCACGAAATATCTGATACATGAACTAAACCATCAATTCCTCCCTTCAAACCTACAAAAATCCCAAAATCTGTAATGGATTTTACTAGCCCTTCAACCCGATCATTTTTTTTGTATTTTAAACTAAACGTTTCCCATGGATTTAATTTACATTGTTTTAGACCTAATGATATTCTTCTTCTTAATTCATCTATTTCTAGAATCATAACTTCTACTATTTCACCGATATTTACTAATTTAGATGGATTAATATTTTTATTAGTCCAATCTAACTCAGAAACATGAACTAAACCTTCTATTCCATCTTCTATTTCTGCAAAACATCCATAATCAGTAATATTAGTAATACGTGCTTTTACTTTTTTGCCTACTGGATAACGTTCTTTTATATTTTTCCAAGGATCTTCACTTAGTTGTTTAAGGCCTAAAGAAACACGATTGCGTGCCCGATCAAATTTTAAGATTTTTACTTCAATTTCATCACCTAAAGAAACTATTTCAGAAGGATGTTTAACACGTTTCCAAGCCATGTCTGTAATATGAAGTAAGCCATCAATCCCACCTAAATCTATAAATGCACCATAATCTGTTAAATTTTTTACTATACCTTTAATAGATTTATCTTCATGAATTTTTTTATTTAATATTTCTTTTTCATTACCTATTTCTAATACAGCTCTTCTCGATACAACAACATTATTTCTTTTTTTATCTAATTTTATTAATTTAAAATCAATATATTTTTTTTCTAAATGTAATATATCTCTGACAGTCCGAATATCAACTAATGAACCTGGTAAAAAAGCACGTATTGAATTAATTTCTACAGTAAAACCACCTTTTACTTTACCAATAATTATTCCTTTAACTCTTTCATTATTATTAAAAGCTTTTTCTAAATTTTTCCAATTTTCTAATCTTTTTGCTTTTTCACGAGATAACCTTGTCTCTCCAAAACCATCTTCTATTGCTTCTATTACTACATTAATCTTATCACCTATTTTAACGCACACTTCATCTTTATCATTTTTAAATTGATCAATATTTATTTTTCCTTCTGATTTTAAACCTGCATTAACTTTTATCCAATCTTTATCTATATTAATTATAGTTGCTTTAATTATAGATCCTGGTTTAAGATTTATATTATTTAGTGATTTTTCATATAACTCAGCAAAGCTTTCGCTCATAATAATCCTACATAATTAACTTTTTAATAATTCCGTACTATAATATAAAAGCACGACCCATATATTAATATTAATTTATTTTATTTATTTAAGCTACTATATATTACTACTAAATTTTTACTTCTTTTATTTTTATACCTATATTATTTGATAGTTCTTTAAAATTAGGAAAGGAAGTAGATACATTTATACAATCATCAATAACTATTTCATCACTAGCTTTTAATGCTGCTATTGTGAAAGACATAGCTACACGATGATCCCCGAAACTATTAATATAACCTCCTTTATAATTTTTTGTTCCAATTATATCTATTCCATCTTCATATACTTTATTTTTTACCCCAATACAAGTAAAACCTTTAGCCATTGAAATAATTCTATCAGATTCTTTTACTCTTAATTCTGAAGCCCCACGTAATCTAGTTATTCCTTCTGCATTAGCAGCAGCAACTAACAAAATTGGTAATTCATCAATAGCTAATGGTACTTGATCTTTAGGAATATCAATTCCTTTTAGATTTGTATATTTTACACGAATATCTGCTACTGGTTCATTACACCAATTAGTTTCATTTAATAATTTAATATCTGCTCCCATATACCGTAAAATATTAATTACTCCAATCCGTGTAGGATTTATTCCAACTTTTTCTAATAATAATTCTGAATTAGGTATAATTGAAGCTGCTACTAAAAAAAAAGCAGCGGAAGAAATATCAGATGGTATCTTAATATTAGTAGCTTGTAAATTATACCCGCCAATTAAAGATATAGTACTATTTTTAGTTTTGATTTTATAACCAAAATTTTTTAACATCCGTTCTGTATGATCTCTTGTACAACCTTTTTCAATTATTTTAGTTTCACCTTTTGCATAAATTCCAGCTAACAATAAACATGATTTTACTTGAGCACTAGCTATTGGCATAATATATTTTATTCCTTGGAGCCTTTTACCAATTATTTTAAGTGGAGGTCTACCATTTTTATAAGTTTTTATTTTTGCTCCCATTAATCTTAATGGGATTGCAACTCTATTCATAGGCCTACTCGAAAGAGATTTATCTCCTGTAATTTGAGTCTTAAACTTTTGTCCTGATAATAATCCTGCTAACAATCTCATACTAGTTCCGGAGTTACCTAACTTTAATTTGTTTTTTGGATTTTTTAATCCATATATTCCAACCCCTTTAATACATAATTTTTTATTTTTAGGCCCAAAAATCGAAACTCCCATATCTTTAAATGCTTTTAAAGTAGCTAAACTATCATATCCTTCTAAAAAACCTTTAATATTAGTAATTCCATTTGACAAAGATCCAAACATAACTGCCCGATGTGATATCGATTTATCACCTGGTACTTTAATTCTACCTTTAATTGGTTTAATAACTTTTTTTACTATATATTTAACATTATTCTTCATAAGACTTATCTTCTCTTATTAATTGTTCTGGGTAAGAACCTAATATTTTTATTTCTGCCCCTCGCATATCTACTTCTTTTAATATTTTTTCTAACAACTTAGATTTCCGATGTCCTTTAATTTCAATAAAAAATATATAATTCCAAACTCCATTAGTTTCTGGAGCTGGCCTATTTATTAAACGTAAAATCTCAATCTTATAACGATAAAACGGTTCTATTAATAAATAAAAAGAACCTATTTTATTTTTAATTGATAACATTAATAATGTTTTATCATCTCCTGTTGCAGCAACATCTTTATCTGATAAAATTAAAAATCTTGTAAAATTATTAATACGATCTTCTATATTTTTAGCAATTATTTTTAAAGAATAATAACTAGCAGCAATATCTCCCGCAATTGCTGCACTCTTACTTTCAGTTTCAACTATTTTTGAAGCTTCTGCATTAGAAGATACTAAAATTCTTTTAGCACTAGGATAATTATTATTTAACCAATTTCTACATTGAGCAAATGATTGTTGATGTGAATAAATTTTTTCTATATTTTTATTTATATTTTTTTTTCCAACCATTAAATTCTGATGTATTGGTAATATTACTTCTCCACATATTTTTAATTTTGAATAAATAAAAGAATCTAAAGTATTATTTACTATACCTTCTGTAGAATTTTCTAAAGGTACAACTCCATAATTATATTTTTTATTTTCTATTGTATTAAATACATCTTTTACAGGGATACTTATTACAGATTTACCAAAATGTTTAATTACTGCTTTTTGAGTAAATGTACCCTCAGGCCCCAGATAAGCAACTTTTATTGGGAATTCTAAAGCTAAACAAGTAGACATGATTTCTCTAAATAATCTTGATATTTCTTCATTAGATAATGGCCCTTTATTATTTCTTATTATATTTCTTAATACCTGAGCTTCACGTTCTGGACTATAAAATTTTGTTTTTGGATCTTTAGATATTTTTATCTTTGCAACTTTTTTAGCACACCTAGCTCGTTGACTAATTAAATTTAATAATTGAATATCAATCTTATCTATATATTTTCTAATTTTTTTTAAATCTTTTTTTATTTTTAAAGACATTTTAGTAATCCTATCATATTTATTATTATATTACTTTAAATCAATCTTTTCACCTAATCTTACAACCGATACTAATTTTTCTTCTTTATTAACACGTATTAATTTAACCCCTTGGGTATCTCGGGAAATACAAGATATTTCTTTAACTCTAGTACGTACTAACTTCCCCCTATTTGTTATTAAAATAATTTCATCACTTTCTTTAACTTTTATCGCTGATACTAATTTACCATTTCGTTTTGAAGATCGCATTGCGATTACTCCTAGTCCACCACGCTTTCTTAAATTAAAATCTTCCAAAAGAGTACGTTTTCCATATCCTTTTTCTGAAGCTGTTAAAATATAATATTTTTGTAATTTTTTTTGATTTTTTATAATTATTAAACTAATAATTTTATTTTTAGGAAATAAACGCATACCCATTACACCTGTAGCATTCCTGCCCATTACACGGACTTCACTTTCTTTAAAATAAATAGATTTTCCATTCGAAGCAAGTAACATTACATTATCTTTGCCATAAGTAATAGCTGCACCTATCAACCTATCTCCTTCTTCTAAATTAAGTGCAATAATCCCACAATTACGTTGTCTGGCAAATTGTTTCATATACGTTCTTTTTACTTTACCCAAAGCGGTTGCAAAAAATATATAATTATTTTTATTACTATTTTCATCATTTATTGCAAGGATTGCTGTAATTTTTTCATTTTCATCTAAATAAAGTAAATTAACTAAAGGTCTCCCTCTATAACTTCTACTCTTTTGTGGTATTTCATAAACTTTAAGCCAATATACTTTGCCTTTATCAGAAAATAATAAAATTGTATCATGATTTGATGCTACTAATAAATGTTCAATTACATCTTCATCAGTTATTATTGTTGCTAATTTACCTCTCCCACCTCGTTTTTGTGCTTGATAAACTGAAATCGGTTGTATTTTAGCATATCCTGATCTAGAAACTGTAACTACCATTTTTTCTTCATTAATAAGATCAACTGTATTTATCTCATTACGAATAGCATTAATTTTAGTTTTTCTATTATCTCCATATTTAGAACTTATTTCAAATAACTCATTACGAATTATTTCCATTAAATAATCAAAGGAAGATAATATTTTTTTTAAATTAGTTATTTTATTCAAAGTATTTTTATATTCATAAATATAATTTTTACTTTCTAAACTTGTTAAACGATGTAATTTTAAATCCAGAATTGCTTTAATTTGATATTCAGTAAATATATATTCATCAATAATAATTTCTTTATATAATTTATTTTTTTTCCATTTTATATTAATTAATTTATTTTTAGCTTGTTCTAAAGAAGAAGCTGATTTTATTAATTCTATAACAACATCAATATTAGATATTGCAATTATTAAACCTTCTAGAATATGTTTACGTTTTTTTAATTTTTTTAATTCATATAAAGTACGTCGTGTTATTACTGAAATACGTTGATTAATAAAAGCTTCGATAATTTGTTTAATATTAAATTTTTTAGGTTTACCTTTATCTACAGCTACCATATTAATACTGTAAACTACTTCAAGTTGAGTATGTGCAAAAAGATTATTTAATATTACCTCACCTGATTCATAACGTTTTGTTTCAATAACTATCCTTAAACCATCTTTATCTGATTCATCTCTAAGCTCATTTATACCAAATAACCGTTTCTTTTTTACTAAATAAGCTATTTTTTCAATTAATCTAGCTTTATTAACTTGATATGGTAATTCTGTTATAATAATTTTTTCATTACCTGTTATCTTATTTTTTTCTATTATATATTTTGCACGTATATAAATCCTACCTTTTCCTGTTTTGTAAGCATCTAAAATTCCTGATTTTCCATGTATAATGCCTGATGTTGGAAAATCAGGCCCCTTTATATATTTCATTAAATCTTCTATTGAAATTTTGTTATTATCAATAAAAGCTAAACATGCATTAATAACTTCTTTTATATTGTGAGGAGGTATATTAGTTGCCATTCCTACAGCTATACCACTAGTTCCATTTATTAACAAATTAGGTATACGACTAGGTAAGAATTCTGGGATTTTTTCAGACCCATCATAATTATCTACCCAATCTACTGTAGATTTTTCAATATCATATAAAAATTCATTAGTTATCCGAGACATTCTTACTTCTGTATATCTCATAGCTGCCGCGTTATCACCATCTATTGATCCAAAATTTCCTTGCCCATCAATTAATACATATCTCATAGAAAACACTTGTGCCATTCTTACAATTGCATCATAAACAGCACAATCACCATGTGGGTGATATTTACCAATTACATCACCCACGACCCGTGCTGATTTTAAATACTTTTTATTCCATATATTATTTAATTCGTGCATAGCAAAGATCACGCGACGATGCACTGGTTTCAAGCCGTCCCGTATATCTGGAATAGCTCTGCCAATAATTACGCTCATTGCATAATCTAAATAAGATTGTTTTATTTCATCTTCAATTGTTTCATATTCATATGTAATTGGTAAACTTTCTTTATTTTTTTCAAACATATAATTCCTAAATTTTATACTTACTAAGTACACTTATTACATCAAATTTAATATTAATAATTAAATCTTTAAATAATTTAAATGCTTCTTTTTTATATTCTTCTATAGGATTTTTTTGTACATAGCCTCTTAAAGGTATACTACTCATTATATAATCCAACATATGTAAATGTTCTTTCCATCTTATATCAAAGACTTGTAATATAGTTTGTTTTTTTAAAATTTTTATTTTTTCTTTATCAACTTTTTTCCAATAAGATTTATATATTTTATTATATTTATCTTTTATTTTATTAATTATAATTATATATCCATTTTTATATGAGAAAATATATTTATTTTTTTTTATCCATTTATATATATTTATATTTAATATTTTTTTTATATTTATTACTAAATTAGTTATATTATATTTTTTATTTTTTTTGTAGTTATACACTATCTTATAAATTACTTCATTTCTAATATATTCTATATATTCAGAAATCTTATAACTAAATAAAATTTCATCTCTTAGTTTATATACAATTTTTCTTTGATAATTTGAAATTTTATCATATTCTAATATTTGTTTTCGTATATCAAAATTACGAAGTTCTATTTTTTTTTGAGCTTTTTCTACTGCTTTATTAATTAATTTATGTTCAATAGCTTCACCATAAGATAAACCTAAAATTTTTATCATCTTTTTTATGTTATTAGAACCAAATAACCTCATTAAATTATCTTCTAAAGAAATAAAAAACCTAGTTGATCCTGGATCACCTTGCCGTCCTGCCCTTCCCTTTAATTGGTTATCAATTCTTCTAGATTCATGTCTTTCTGTACCAATAACATGTAAACCTCCAGCGTTTTTTACAATTTTTTTATATATTTTATTTTTAAAATTTCCACCTAATAAAATATCTGTCCCTCTCCCTGCCATTTTAGTAGCGATCGTAATTGTACGTGAACGGCCAGCTTGAGCAATTATTTTAGCTTCATTCTCATGATTTTTTGCATTAAGTATTTTATGTGAAATTTTTTGTTTTTTTAACAGATAAGAAATATCTTCTGAAATTTCAATTGAAGTTGTTCCTACGACTACTGGCTGACCTTTATAAAATTTTTCTTTAATATCTTTATTTATAGCTTCAAATTTTTCTTTTGTAGATAAAAAAATTAAATCATTCATATCTTTACGTATTCTAGGTTTATTTGTTGGAATAACTAATACATCTAATTTATAATTTTTATTAAATTCATATAATTCAGTAGAAGCTGTTCCGCTCATACCTGCTATTTTAGCATAAAGTCTAAAATAATTTTGTAAAGTAATATAAGCTAAAGTATTACTTTCTTCTTTTATATTTACTCCTTCCTTTGCTTCTATAGCTTGATGCAAACCATCTGACCATCTTTTTCCTGGCATTACACGACCTGTATTTTCATCTACTATAATTACTTCATGATTTCTAATAATATAATCAACATTTTTTTTAAATAAATAAAGTGCTAATAAAGCTGCTTTTATTTTTTTTATAAAACCTATATTATTAGCTGAATAAAGAGAATCATTTTTTTTTATTATTTTATTTAATTTAAAAATCTCTTCTATATATTTATATCCTTTTTCAGTTAATTCAACTTGTTTATGTTTTTCATCTAAAATAAAATCTCCTTTTTCATATTCAGTAAATTTAGAACTTCTTAATTTTTCTGCTATATTTTTAATTACATAATATATTTTAGTATCTTCATATATTTGTCCTGAAATAATTAATGGAGTACGAGCTTCATCAATTAAAATAGAATCAACTTCATCAAGTAAAGCAAAGTTAAGTTTTCTTTGAAATTTTTCTTTAATTTTATAAACCATATTATTACGTAAATAATCAAAACCATATTCATTATTAGTACCATAAGTAATATCAGCTTTATAAGCATTAATTTTTTCTTTTAAATTTTGTTTTGCATAAATATTTTTTATACTTAATCCAAGAAATTCATATAATGTACGAATATTAGTAGAATCTCTTTTTGCTAAATATTCATTTATTGTTACGACATGTACTCCAAGACCAGTTAAGGCATTTAAATATGAAGGTAAAGTCCCAACTATAGTTTTTCCCTCTCCTGTTTTCATTTCAGAAATCATGCCTTTATGCAAAACTATACCTCCAATTATTTGTACATCAAAATGACGCATCCCAATTATACGTTTGCTAGCTTCTCTTACTGTAGAAAAAGCTTCAGGTAATAACATATCAAGTAAATCACCTTTTATTATCCTTTTACGATATTCTATAGTCTTATAACTTAATGAATGATTATTAAGTGAATTAAAATGAGTTTCTAAATCGTTGATTATATAAACTATCTTACTTATTCTTTTCAGTTCACGTTCATTTTTATTATAAATAAATTTACTTTTTAACATTTTAACAATTTTAATAAACTACGTCTGAAGGGACTTGAACCCATGACCTGTACCTTCGGAAGGTACTGCTCTCTCCAGCTAAGCTACAGACGTATATTTCCCCATAATAACAGATGCGCCCTGGTTAACTTCTATATCCATGTACAACAAAACTAGCTTTATAAAAAAATTATATGCTGTTCACTCAAATACTCTTGCTGTATTTCTTTTAAAATGATATTTAATATTTTATTAGATTTTTTTATAGATAAACCTGTGTTTTTAGTTATATATAAAGATAATTTTAAATTATACATTATCCTTTAATTAACTTAATGAAGCAACCATTACGGATTTTATTGTATGTATTCTATTTTCAACTTGATCAAAAGATATATTATATGATGATTCAAATACATCATCAGTAATTTCAAAACCATTAATTAATTTTTTTTTATTTTTTATAAAATCAAATTTTAATAATTTTTTTATAATTAATGTTTCATTATTATGAAAGGATGGTAAACAGTGCATTATTTTTACTTTATAATTATTAGTAGCTTCTATAATTTTTTTATTTACTTGATACTTTGAAAGCATTTTTATTCTTTCATCCCATACATCTGAACTTTCTCCCATTGATACCCATACATCAGTATATAAAAAATCTACATTTTTTATAGCTACATAAGGATCTTCTACTAAAAGTAATTTTGCTTTATTTTTTTTAGCTATCTTTTTACATAAAATATAAAACTTTTCTTCTGGCCACATTTTTTTAGGAGCTGCTATCCGTATATCCATCCCCAATTTGGCTGCTATTAATAATAACGATCTTCCAATATTATAACGTGCATCACCTAAATAAGCATATTTTATTTTATTTAATGATTTATTGTTAGAATGTTCCAACATAGTTAATACATCAGCTAAAACTTGTGTTGGATGAAATTCATTTGTTAACCCATTAAACACGGGTATTCCTGAATTTTTTGCTAATTCTTTTATTATTTTTTGACTATCTCCTCTATATTGAATTGCATCAAACATACGACCTAATACCTTTGCTGTATCTTTAATAGATTCTTTATATCCCATTTGCGAAGATTTCGAATCAATATAAGTTACATTAGCACCTTGATCAAAAGCTGCAATTTCGAAAGCACACCTAGTTCTAGTTGATGGTTTTTCAAAAATTAAAGCTATATTTTTACCTTTTAATCTTGGATATTCATTTCCTATATATTTTGATTGTTTTAAATAACTTGCTAAATTTATTAAATAAATTATTTCTTCTTTTGTATGATTAATTAAACTTAACAAATTCCTATTACGTAAATTCATTTTTTTATTTCCTTTTATTTTTTTTTTAATTTTTTTAAAATTTTTAATGTACGTAATCGAGAATTTGCTAAAGCTATATCTGCAATTGCACGTGAATAATTTATTTTTGATGATTTTTCTTTAATTATTTTTTTAGCTTTCTTAATACTTTTCTTAATTTCATATTCCTTAAGATCATTCGCTTTAATAATTGTATAAGCCAAACATGAAATAATATTTGATTCTACTTCAATTAAACCACCATCTAAATAAAAAATTTCTTTCTTCTCGTTAATATGTGTTATTATTAAAGGTCCGCAACTTAATTGTGTGATAATTGGAGCATGCCCTGATAATATTCCTAATTCTCCTTCAGTACCAAGAGCTGTTATCTGTTTAATTTTTTTTGAAAACATTAAACAGTCTATTCTCATAATCTCACATTGAATAATATTCATCTTTTCCAATTATAATTTATATTTATTTTTTAATTCTTCAATACTACCAATCATATAAAAAGCTTGTTCAGGAATCTTATCATATTCTCCATTTAAGATACTATTAACACCATTTATTGTATCTTTTAATTTTACATATTTCCCTAATTTTCCTGTAAAAATCTCTGCTACAAAAAATGGTTGTGATAAAAAATTTTGAATTTTACGTGCTCTATTTACAATCTTTTTATCTTCTTCAGATAATTCATCTAAACCTAAAATAGCTATTATATCTTTCAATTCTTTATAACGTTGTAATATATTGCGTACTTTTAAAGAAACATTATAATGTTTCCTACTAACAACTAAAGGATCTAATTGCCTCGAATTTGATTCTAAAGGATCAATAGCTGGGTAAATACCTAATTCTGCTATTTTTCGAGATAAAACTATTGTTGCATCTAAATGAGAAAATATAGCCACTGGAGATGGATCTGTCAAATCATCTGCTGGTACATATATTGCTTGAATTGATGTAATTGAACCTTTTTTAGTTGAAGTTATTCTTTCTTGTAAAACACCTATTTCTTCTGCTAAAGTTGGTTGATATCCAACAGCTGAAGGCATTCTACCTAATAACGCAGATACTTCTGTCCCTGCTAATGTGTATCTATATATATTATCTATAAATAATAATACATCTCTACCTTCATCTCTAAATGATTCAGCAATAGTTAGTCCTGTTAAAGCTGCCCGGAATCTGTTACCAGAAGGCTCATTCATTTGTCCATAAACTAAAGAAACTTTATCAAGTACTTTTGATACTTTCATTTCATTATAAAAATCATTCCCTTCACGTGTTCTCTCCCCTACCCCAGCAAATACAGAATATCCAGAGTGTTCTATTGCTATATTACGAATTAACTCCATCATATTTACAGTTTTTCCAACCCCAGCCCCGCCAAAAAGTCCTATTTTTCCTCCTTTGGTAAAAGGGCACATTAAATCTATAACTTTTATCCCTGTTTCTAATATATCATTATTTATAGATTGTTCTATATATTTAGGTGAGTTCTTATGTATTGCCATTATTTTTTTTTCATTTATTGGCCCTTTTTCATCTATCGGTTCACCTAAAACATTCATTATTCTACCTAATGTTTTAATTCCTACTGGTACTTTTATAGGAGAATTTGTATTAATAACTTTTAAATTACGTTTAAGCCCTTCTGTCGAACCCATCGCTAAAGTTCTTACTATATTATCACCGAGGTGTTGTTGTACTTCTAATATTAAATTTATTTTTTCTACTTTTAATGCATAATAAATTTTAGGTAATTTATTTTTTTTAAATTCTACATCAATTACTGCACCAATTATTTGTACAATTTTTCCACTCATTTAATTTCCTTTCTTATACTAATGCTGCTCCATTTACTATTTCAGAAATTTCTTGTGTTATATTTTCTTGTCTTAATTTATTATAAATATTATTTAAATCTCTTATTAACTCATTAGCATTTTCTGTTGCTTTTTTCATTGAAATCATTCGCAACGAATGTTCACTAGCTATATTCTCTAATATTGCTTGATATATTTGAGATTCAAGATATTTAGTAAATAAAGTTTTTAACAAAATATTAAAATCATAAGTTTCATAAATATAAACTATTTTCTTAATTTTTTCTTTTTTTCTTTTTAAAGGTAAAAGATTTTTTATTTTTGGTAATGATTTTATTGAATTTATAGATTTATTATATATGATTTTAATACAATCAATATGATTATTATCATATTGTTTAATTATTATTTTTATTAAATTATAAAATTCAATTATTTTTGGATAATCACCTAAATTATTTTTATTATATATGATTTCTCCACCATATTTTTTTATAAACTTTTTACCAATTTTACCTATTGTACAAAAACAATACTCTTTCTTATCTTTTTTTATATAATTTAATAATTTTTTAAATAACTTTATATTTAAACCTCCACATAAACCTTTATCACTAGTTATTATAATATAACAAATTTTTTTTATTTTTTTATTTATATTTATATAATTATTTTTCTCATTTATATTATCAGCAACTATACGATTACATATCTCTTTTATTTTTTTTGTATAATATCTACTTAATAACATTCTATTCTGTAACTTACGCATTTTAGATGCAGATACCATTTCCATTGCACTAGTAATTTTTTTTGTATTTTTTATGATTTCAATTTGTAATTTTATTTCTTTTGTGGCTATCAAAATTTTACCTATATTTTTCTTTAAATATTTTTAATATTTTTTTAAAGTTTTCTATATACTCTTCTTTACCATTATTATTTATTAAATTTATTAATGTTTTATAATTTCTATTATAATATTTTATTAGTTGTTTTTCAAAATCAAATATTTTATTTATATTTATATCATCTAAATAATTTTTATTTGCTGCATATAATAATATTGCAATTTCAGCAACACTCATTGTATTAAATTGTTTTTGTTTCATTAATTCTGTTATACGCTTCCCACTTTCTATTTGTTTTCTAGTTATTTCATCTAAATCTGAACTAAATTGTGCAAATGATTCTAATTCTCTATATTTAGCTAAAGATAAACGTATACCTGATCCTAATTTTTTTATTATTTGAGTTTGGGCAGATCCACCTACTCTAGATACAGACAATCCTACATTTATTGCTGGTCTTATACCTGAATTAAATAAATTTGTTTCAAGAAATATTTGACCATCTGTTATAGAAATCACATTTGTAGGTATAAATTCTGATACATCTCCACCTTTTGTTTCTATTATTGGTAATGCAGTCAAAGATCCTGTTTTTTTTATTTTTCCATTAGTAAATTTCCTAACATAATTTTCATTTACACGAGAAGCTCTTTCTAATAATTTTGAATGTATATAAAATATATCCCCTGGATATGCTTCACGACCTGGCGGCCTTTTTAATAACAATGATATTTGTCGATAAGCCCAAGCTTGTTTTGTTAAATCATCATATACAATTAATGCATTTTTTCCTCTATCCCGAAAATGCTCCCCCATTGTACACCCTGTATATGGTACTAGATATTGCATAATTGCTGGATCAGATGCTGATGAAGCTACTACTATTGTATAGTTCATAGCACCATATTCTTCTAATTTTTTTACAATCTTTACGATATTAGATTTTTTTTGACCTATCGCAACATAAATACATATTATATCTTTATTTTTTTGATTAATAATAATATCCATAGCAATAGAGGTTTTACCTACATTTCTATCCCCTATAATTAATTCTCTTTGGCCTAAACCTATTGGGATCATTGAATCTATTGCTTTAATGCCTGTATTTAATGGTTTGCTAACACTTTTTCTGAAAATAACACCAGGAGCTATTTTTTCAATCAAATCAGTATTTTTTGTTTTTATTTTTCCTTTCCCATCTAGAGACCTTCCTAATGTATCTACAACTCTACCAATTAATTCTAAACCGACAGGTACTTTTAATAATTTCCCTGTACCTTTACATTTCATTCCCTCTTTAAGTTGTTTGAAATCCCCTAATACCACAATCCCTACATTATTTCTTTCAATATTAAAAACCAATCCAATGATATTCTCAATAAATTCTATTATTTCACCATACATAGCCGAGTATAACCCATATACACGTACGATTCCATCAAACACATTAATAATTCTTCCTTCATTTTGCATTTCTAAATTAAAATTAATATTTTTTATTTCTTTTTTTATTATATTACTAATTTCAAAATAATTTAAATCTTTCATAAGATTATATTATCCTAATAAGGTTTTTTTTAATTTATTTAATCTATAAATTATAGAAAAATCTATAATATTCTTTTTTATTTTTATAATTAATCCACCAATTATCTTTTTATTTATTTCTATTTTTTTAATAAATATTTT
This sequence comes from Candidatus Portiera aleyrodidarum, assembly GCF_000953295.1. Lineage (GTDB taxonomy): Bacteria > Pseudomonadota > Gammaproteobacteria > Johnevansiales > Johnevansiaceae > Portiera > Portiera aleyrodidarum_A. The sequence goes on from NZ_LN649255.1 coordinate 249,082, forward strand.
TTTTTTAAATTTTAAACTTAAAATATTTATTATTTTTTTTTTATGAATATTTTTTAAGATAAACGCACTAATAATTTTTATATTTAAAATATTATATTTTTTAAAAATTTTTCTTTCATATTTATATAATATATACTTTATAATATTTATATTCTTATTTCTTAATATCTTAATTATCTTAAAACTTTCATTATCTAATATATGTTTTATATTTTTATTTTTATTAAAACTAAAACATTTTAATAAATTATTTTTTCTATAATAATTTATTATATAATCAATCATTTTTATTTTATTTTTCCATTCATCTAAATCTTTTGATAAAACAGATAATTCCCATATTGCATTAAAATATGGTTTATTATTTTTTAATTTTTCTGATATTTTCATATTATATTTTTTTTACTAATTTTTTAAAAATTTCTTCATTCACATTTATATCTATTGATTTTTCTAAAATTTTTTCTAATCCTATTAAAGATATTTTAATTATTTTTTCATGTAAATCTTTTTTTATATTTAACAATTCTTCTTCAAATATTTTTTTTCTATTTTTTATTAAATTCTCACTTTCTTTTTTTGCAATCTTTCTTATCTTTTCAATTATATAATTATAATGTAATTGTGCTTTTTCTATTATTAACTCTGCTTCATTTTTAGCTTTATATAAAATATATTTTGATTCTTTTTTTGCTTTATATAATTCTTTTTTTGCTGTATTAGCTGATTTTAAAGCATTCTTAATTTTCTTTTCTCTTTCTAATATATTTTTTATTATTGGAGGCCAAACATATTTTTTACAAACCCAGATTAATATAGCAAAATTTATAATTTCACCTAAAATAGTTAAATTTATATTCACAACTTTTACCTTAATTTAATTTTCACCCTGCTACTACAAATATTAAATATAAAGCAATACCTACTCCAATCATTGGCACTGCATCTATTAAACCTGTCATTAAAAATGTACGAGTTAATAACAAATTACTTAATTCAGGTTGTCTTGCTGTAGATTCTAATAATCTCCCTCCTATAATTCCAAAACCAATCCCTGTCCCAACTGCTCCCAACCCTATCATAATTGCAGCAGCTATATATATTTCCATTTTATTTCTCCATCTTATTTATTTCATGTGAATTTATCGTATTTGTTTTATAAGATTTCTTTAAATAAATTATCGTTAACATCATAAAAATAAAAGATTGTAAAGGTATTATTAATATATGAAATACACCCCATATTAAACTTAATACCCATTTTATCCAAAACGGTAAAATATTAATTAATATAAAAATTACTTCAGACGCAAACATATTTCCAAATAAGCGTAAAGATAAAGATAAAGGTTCGATTAATAAATTCAGACTTTCTAAAATAATATTAAATGGTATTAAAAAAATATTATTAAATGGTTTTATACAAATTTCTTTTATAAAACCAATTAAACCTTTATTTTTTATATTATAAAATAATATTATTATAAATACACTTATTGCCATACCGGCTGGTATGTTTATATCTGAGGTTGCTAAAATTTTAATATTTTGATTAATTTTTAATAAATATAAAAATATATTTATAATATCCATTGGAAATAAATCAATTAAATTCATTAAAAAAATACACATAAATATAACTAATGAAAGTGGACCTATTAATTCATTCTTATATTTTAAATTCTTAATTATTATATTATTTATAGTTTCACTTATATATTCTATTACATTAAATATCCCTTTTGGAGTTGTATTAGAATTTAATAAAAAAGAACATTTCTTAAAAATAAATAAAAATAAAATACCCATTAATATAGAAAAAAAAATAGAATCTAAATTTATTGAAAAAAATCCCATAGTTTTTATCTGGTCTATATTTTGTGCAATTATCCAACCTTTTTTTGGATAATATCCAAAAGTCAAATTTTGTAAATGATGTTTTATATATTTATTAAAATTATTCATAAAAATCTGTTCTTATTTTATTGTTTTTTTTTTAAATAAAACAATATTATTGAAATAGCAGCTGGAGTAACTCCTGGAATATTTTTTAGATCTGCTAATGTTAAAATTTTCTTTAATCTTATTTTTTGATATATTTCATTTGAAAGTCCAATACAATTAAAATCAAAATTTTTAGGGAAACATATTTTTTCATATTTCTTCATATTTTTTACTTCTTTAATTTGACGGGTAATATATCCTTTATATTTTATTTGTATTTGTATTTGTTCAAATATATCTTTAGGTAAATTTTTATTTGAGTTAATATCAATATATTTTATAGTTTTTTTTATATTAATTATACCATTTTTTTTTAATATTTTATTTGGAATAATATAATTTTTTTTTAATATATTTATTTCTTTTTTTATTTTTTTACTTTTTTTTATATAATAATAATAACGATAATTATTTATTAAACCTAATTTATAACCTCTTTCTGTTAACCGTAAATCTGCATTATCTTCACGTAATAATAATCTATATTCTGATCTAGATGTAAACATTCTATAAGGTTCATTTGTTCCTTTTTTTATTAAATCGTCTAACATAACCCCAATATAAGATTCATTACGTTTTGGATACCATTTTTCTAATTCTTTAATATTTATTGAAGCATTTATACCAGCTATTAATCCTTGAGCAGCTGCTTCTTCATATCCAGTTGTTCCATTAATTTGCCCTGCAAAATATAAATTTTTTATAAATTTAGTTTCTAAAGTATGATATAAATCACGTGGATCTATATAATAATATTCTATTGCATAACCAGGTCTAGTTATATAAGCTTTTTCTAAACCATATATACTATTTATAAGTTTTTTTTGGAAATTAAAAGGTAAAATAGTAGAAATGCCATTAGGATAAACTTCATTAAAATCTAAATTTTCTGGTTCTAAAAATATTTGATGTCTTTTTCTATTTGAAAATTTATAAATTTTATCTTCAATAGAAGGACAATATCTAGGTCCTTTGCCTTTGATTTTCCCAGTAAAAATAGGTGATTTATATATATTGTTTATTATAATTTCATGTGTTTTATTGTTTGTGTAGGTAATAAAACAATTTAATTGTTTTATTTTTTTTTTTTCTAAAGAAAAAAAAGACATCTTAGGAATCGGAAAAGTTCCTGATTGGTTTTCTAATTTTAAAATATTAATACTTTTAGCATCAATTCTAGGAGGAGTTCCTGTTTTTAATCTAGATATTTTAAAAGGTAATTGTTTTATTTTTTTTGCTAATAAATTTGAATTCTTGTCATTAATTCTACCACCTATAAAACTATTTAATCCTATATAAATTTTTCCACCTAAAAAAGTTCCATTACATAATATTACTTTTTTACTATAAAAACATATACCTTCAGAAGTTATAATACCTTTATTTATATTATTTTTTACAATTAAATCAACAACTGTTTGTTGTATTACACTTAAATTTTTTTGGTTTTTTATTATAGTTTTTATAAATCTTTTATATAAATTCCGATCTATCTGAACTCTTGTTGATCTTACAGCTGGTCCTTTACTCTTATTTAATATCCTAAATTGTATTCCAGAATAATCGGTTGCTAAACCCATTATTCCACCTAATGCATCTATTTCTTTTACTATTTGACTTTTCCCTATCCCACCAATTGCAGGATTACAAGAAAAAGTACCAATTGTTTCAATATTATCTGTTATAAGTAATGTTTTAACCCCTATTTTTGATGCAGCTAAACTAGCTTCTATACCAGCATGCCCACCTCCAACTACTATTACTTCATAAATATTCATAAAATCTTATTTACCTATACAAAAAGTTTTAAAAATTTTTTTTAAAATATTTTTTTTTACATTTTTTCCAATAATTTCTTCTAAATATTTTTGTATAAGATATAAATCTTCAGATAATATCTCATTAATTTCATTAAATTTATTTTTTATATAAGAATTTATTATATTAATTGTTTTTTCTAAATAATAAATTTGACGATTTTTTATACAAAATAAATTTTCATCTTTTATTTTATTTTTTTTTAAAATTATTTTTTTTATATTTTTTTTTAATTTATTTATTCCTTCTTTTGTTTTTGTTGAAATATTAATTATTTTATTATCTTTTATTAATTCTTTTTTTTTTATTAAATCTATTTTATTTCTTATTATAAGAATATTTTTTTTAAAAAATTTTTTAAATCTATCTATATTTGTTTCTTTATTATCTAATATTAATAAAATTAAATCTGCATTATTTATTTCTTTAATTGCACGTTTTATTCCTAATTTTTCTATTAAATTAATATTTTTTTCATTTTTTCTTATTCCAGCTGTATCACTTATAGAAATAGGTATTCCATATAAAAATATATTAATTTTTAATACATCTCTAGTTGTACCTTTTATATTTGTAATTATAGCATTATCTTTACCAGTTAAAAGATTAAATAAACTAGATTTACCTACATTAGGTTTTCCTGTTATTACTATTTTAAGAGTATTATTTATCAAGTAACCATTGAAAGCTTTTTTTTTAAATAAAGTTAATAAAAAAAATAATTTTTTTATTTTATTTAATATATTTTTTTTTGTTAATTTTTTTTTTATTATTAAATCTTCTTTATATTCATTTGGAAAATTTATCATTGCTTCTAGATTTATACGTAATCTTATTATTTCTTTAATTATTTTTTTTATATTATTAGAAAATATTCCGTCAAAAGAATTTAAAGCTATTTTTAAAGCTAATTTAGAATTAGCTTTTATTATATCTATTACCGATTCTGCTTGTATTAAATCTATTTTATTGTTTAAAAAAGCCCTTTCTGTAAATTCTCCTGGTTTTGCTAATCTAGCGCCTAATAGGATTATATATTCTAATAATATTTCTAAAATTATAGGACCGCCATGACTTTGCAATTCAAGTATATTTTCTCCTGTGAAAGAATTAGGAGATTTAAAATATATTACTATACCTTTATCAATTATTTTTTTATTTTTATCTAAAAAAGGAACATAATAAGCATATCTAGATTTAGGTATAAAACCTAAGATTTTTTTTGAGATAAATTTTATATTATCATTTCCAGATATTCTAATAATTCCAATACTAGAATAACCAGATGGAGTTGCTTTCGCACAAATAAGATCATTATAAAAAAAATTATTTAAATATTTTTTTTTATCCATTTTCTAATAAAATATTGTTGTATTATTGAGATTATATTATTAGTTATCCAATAAATTAATAAACATGAGGGAAACCATAAAAAGAAAAAAGTAAAAAATATAGGTAATAACTTTATTAAGTTATTTTTATAATAATTCTCTTTATTATTTAATTTTTGTTGAATTAATATAGAAAAACCCATAATTACTGGTAAAATAAAAAAAGGATCCATTACAGCTAAGTCTTTTATCCATAAAATAAATGGTGATTTTTTTAATTCTATTGAATTTCTTAAAGTCCAATATAATGAAATAAAAATTGGGGTTTGTATAATAAGAGGTAAACAACTATTTAATGGATTTATTTTTTCTTTTTTATATATTTTTATTATTTCTCTTGTTATTCTTTTTTTATCATTTTTATATATTTTTTCTATATTATTTAATATAGGTTTTATTTTACGTATTTTTATTACTGTTTTATAAGAGATATAGGATAAAGGTAAGAAAAGAATTTTTATTATAAGGGTTAATAATATTATTGAAAAACCCCAATTTAAAATAAAAAAATTTATTTTACAAAGTATCCAATATATTGGTTCTGATATAAACCATAACTTCCCATTATTTATTATTTTTTCCAAATTCTTTTCTTTTTTTTTATTTTTTAATTTATAATAAAATTAAAAATTTTTTTTAAAAATATTTTTATATTAAATTTTAATATATTATTTTTTATATGTAAAATAATATAAAGACTAATAATATTATATTGATACAATCTTATATATTCTTTAATAATTCTTTTAAAAAAATTACGATGTGTTGATTTATTAATATTTTTTTTTTTTATAAATATATAAAAATATATTTTATTATTTGGAAGACATCCAATAATAATTAAATTATTATTAATCAACTTAAAATTATAAAAATTTTTTATTTTCTTTTTGAATTCAGATTTATTTTTTTTTATTCTATATTTCATTATTTACATATTCTATTCCGCTTTTTTTTTCTACGATTTGAAATAATTTTTCTACCATCTTTAGTTGCCATGCGTTTTCTAAACCCATGAACTCTTTTTAATTTAATTTTACTAGGTTGAAAAGTCCGTTTCATTAATATATAATCTCCTTTAAAATAATATATATATATTATAAAATAATTTCTTAAATTCATATAATGAAATTTATAATTTCTAGAGAAAATTTAATTAAACCACTTAACTTATTAATAGGATTAATTACTAAGCAGCAAACTATACCTATTCTTTCTAATATTTTAATTAAAGTATATAAAAAGAATTTCATAAAAATGATTAGTTCTAATTTAGAAATGGAATTAATAAGTAATATATATATTAAAAAAAAGATAAAAAAAATTGGTTCTCTAACTGTATCAGCTATAAAATTAATGTATATCTGCAAATCTTTACCAGATAAAACAAATATTAAATTTGAAACTATAAATAATAAAGTATTTATTTCTACTAAAAATTCAAAATTTATTTTATCTACTATAACTTCAGAATTATTTCCAAAATTCGATATAAATAAGAAAAAAAATTTAAAAATAAAAATAAATAAAAATATATTAAAAAATTTAATAAAATTAACTTATTTTTCTATGGCTGAAGAAGATATAAGATATTATTTAAATGGTATGTTATTAGAAATAAATAAAAATACTATAATTTCTGTTGCTACAGATGGTCATAGATTAGCTTTATGTTCAAAATATATGATGAATAATTTTTATTATGGTTTAAAAAAAATAATTTTACCAAGAAAAAGTATTTTACTTTTAATACGTTTATTAAATGAAAATGATGAAATAATTAAAATAACTATTGGAATAAATTTTTTAAAAATAAAAATAAAAAATTTTATATTTATTACTAAAAAAATTAATGGGCAATTTCCAAATTATAAAGAAGTAATACCTACTTTATATAATAATCGTATATTAATAAATAAAAATGAATTACGTTTAGCTTTGATCCGTAGTGCGATTTTTTCAAAAGAAAAAAATAAAAATATAATTTTTAAATTTCTACCTAAAGCATTATATATTAAATCAATAAATTCAGAAAAAGAAATTGTAAAAGAATATCTTGAAATTAATTATAATGGTAAAAAAATAGAAATTGGTTTTAATGTAGATTATTTAATAGACGTATTAAATGTTATAGAAAATAAATATATATATATCTCTTTATATAATTCAAAAAATAGTATTTTAATAGAACCGATAATATCCAAAAAAAATATAATTAATTTTAATAATGAATATAAATATAAATATATTGTAATGCCTATTATTATTTAAAAATTAAAAACATGTCTAATTCTTCATATAATTCATATAATATAAAAATATTAAAAGGTTTAGATCCTGTAAAAAAAAGACCTGGTATGTATATTGGTAATACAGATGATGGGACTGGTTTACATCATATGATTTTTGAAATTATTGATAACTCTATTGATGAATATTTAGCTGGTTATTGTAATAAAATAATTATTAAGATTATTAAAAATCATATAATAAAAATTGAAGATAATGGAAGAGGAATACCTATTGATATACATTCTGAAGGAAGATCTGCAGCTGAAATAATAATGACAGTATTACATGCTGGGGGAAAATTTGATAATAAATCTTATAAAATTTCAGGAGGGTTACATGGGGTGGGTTTATCTGTTGTAAATGCTTTATCTGAATATATTATATTATTTATTTATAGAAATAATAAAATCTACAAACAAATTTATTTTAATGGTATCCCTTTAAAGCCATTAAAAATTTTTGGTAAAACAAAAAAAACAGGAACAAAAATAATTTTTAAACCTTCAAAAAAAATATTTATAAATACAAAATTTAATTATAATTATATATATAAAAGATTAGAAGAATTATCTTATTTAAATAACAAACTAAAACTACTTTTAATAAAAAAAGAAAAAAAAATCTTATTTTTTAATGAAGGCGGAATAAAATCTTTAATAAAATTACTTAATAAAAATGAAAATACAATATGTCCTATATTTTATTTAAAAACAAAAACAGAAAAGAATATATATATTGAAATAGCAATACAATGGAATAATTCTTATAATGAAATATTAAAATGTTATACAAATAATATACCACAAAATGATGGGGGTTCTCATTTAATGGGTTTTCGTACAGCATTGACTAAAAGTTTTAAACTTTACATTGAAAATGAAAAAATAAAAAATAAATATAATATAAATAGTGAAGATATAAAAGAAGGAATAACAGCAATAATAGCAATAAAAATGCAAAATCCAAAATTTTCTTCACAAACAAAAAATAAATTAATTTCATCAGAAATAAAAATAGCTGTAGAAAAAGAATTAAATAAAAATTTTTCTAATTATTTATTAGAACATCCTAAAGAATCAAAAAATATTATAAATAAAATTCTTAATTCTGCAAAAATAAGATATGAATCACGTAAAGCAAGAGAATTTGCAAAAAAAAGAATTGATTTAGATATTACTAAATTACCAGGTAAATTATCAGATTGTCAAGAAAATAATCCAAAAAAATCTGAATTATATATAGTTGAAGGTGATTCAGCTGGAGGTTCAGCTAAACAAGGTAGAGATAGACGTACACAGGCAATTTTACCATTAAAAGGTAAAATAATAAATGTAGAAAAATCAGGTTTTGAAAAAATAATATATTCAAATGAAATAAGTACATTAATCACGGCATTAGGTTGTGGAATTGGAGAAAAAGAATTTAATATAAAAAAATTAAGATATCATACAATAATTATTATGACAGATGCAGATGTTGATGGATCACATATTAGAACATTATTATTAACTTTTTTCTTTAGATATATGCCAAAAATTATTGAAAAAGGTTATATTTATATAGCTAAACCACCTTTGTTTAAATTAAAATATGAAAAAAAAGAAATTTATATAAAAAATGAAAAAGATTTAAATAAAAATATAATTAATATATGTTTAAAAGAAATAAAAATTTTAATTAATAAAAAAAAAATATGTATAAAAAAAATACTTTTATTTTATATTAAGTTTTATAAATTTTCAAAAAAATTAAAAATAAATAATTTAAAAAAATTAATTTTTTTAAAAAAAATAGAAAAAAATTATTTTAATGATATATATTATAAAAATATTTCTTTGATAAACGATAAGAATATTCTAAAAAATAAATTTTTTTTTAAATCTAAAAAATATTTATTATTAATAAAATTAAAAAAACAAATAAATAAATTAAATAATTTTAAAAATAAAATTTATTTATTTTTTAAAAATAAACAAAAAATCTTTTATAATATATATGATTTAATTCTTTATATAATTAATAAATTTTTATATAAAAATCTTAATATACAAAGATATAAAGGATTAGGAGAAATGAACCCTAAGCAATTATGGGAGACGACAATGAACCCATTAAAAAGAATAATATTAAAAATAACTATAAAAAACATTTTAAAAGCAAATTTAATTTTCAACAGCTTAATGGGTGATAAAGTTAAACCAAGGAGAACTTTTATAAAAAGTAATGCATTAATTGCTAATCTTGATATATGATAAAGATATTATTAGGCTTATAGCTCAATAGGTTAGAGCAGAGGACTCATAATCCTTTGGTTGTAGGTTCAAATCCTACTAGGCCTATAAAATCAGCTAGAGTTATAAAGATATTGTTTATATATATTAATAATAAAATATTATTTTTAGAAAAAATATTTTTAGTTCTAAAAATTTTTATATTATTTATAAAATAATTTGTTTTTTTATATATAAGATATATATAAAAAAATATATCTTTATAATTACAAATTCCTTTTTTTATTAAATAATAAAAATTATTTATATAAAAATTAATTGAATTAAATAAATTATATTCTAGATTTTTTTTAAAAAATTTAATATTTACTTTTTTAAATAGAAATAAAGTTTTATATAAATTTTTATATTTTTTTATAAAATTAATAATTCTTTTATTTAAAAAAATTATTTTATATATAAGTTTTTTTTTATTTAATAAAAAATTTATATTTTTAATACGTCTAAATAAATCATATGGACAAAAACTTGTAGATTTTATAGAAAAATATATTTTTTTATTCATATTATTTTTTTTTATTAAATATATTATTTTTTCCAATAAAAACTTTAATATTTGTTTTATAAAAATATTTTTATTTAAAATATAGTTATTATATTGAGAAATAGAATAATTAATTAATAAAAATAAATCTAAATTATATTCATTAAAAATAATAATTTTTAATATTCTATATGCTATTCTTCTTGTAAAAAAAATATCTGCACTACTGCTGGGTATATAACCTATATAAAAATAACCTATTAAATCATCAAATTTATTTGATAATGATAAAGATATTCCTTCTTTAGTATACGGTAATAAATTATTATATTTATTTGGTAAATATTGTTGATAGATTGTTTTATAAACTTCTTTTTTTTCTTTGTTTATAAAAGAATAATAAGAACCAATAAACCCTTTAAAAAAATTAAATTCTTTAACAAAAGATGTAATAAAATCACATTTTGATAAATATGCAGATCTTATAGCAAGTTTTAGATTCCCCCCTATATATAGAATATATTTTTTTATAGAATTTATAATTCTACGAGTTTTATCAGCTAAACTACCTAATTTATATTGAAAAATTACTAATTCTAAATCTTTATATCTTTCATATAATTTTTTTTTAAAATCATATAATAAAAAAAATAAAATATCATTAAAAAAAATATTAATATTTTTTTCATTATTTAATATTAATTTATGTTTATTTAAAGTATTTAAATTAACAATAATAATATATTTATTTGTTATCAAGTTTTTTTTATAAAATAAATTAAAACTTTTTTTTTTATCTTTTATAAGAAATATTAATATTTCTTTAGGTAATTTTTTAAAAATTTTATTAAAAGTTATAATCATAGCTACTGGCCATTCTACTAACTTAGCAATATATACTAATATCTTTTTATCTAAATTTACTAATAAATTATTTTTTTTAGCAAGATATAAAATCATATTCCTAATAATTTCAAGTCTATAATTAAAATCAACAAGTGTATAACCTGGATATTTTAATTTTAATAAATATTCATTACTATTATTTAATATAATCTCTTTATTATAATGTATTACATGTCCATAAGATTTTCTATTTGAAATAAAATTGAATAAGTTTATTTTTATGACATCATTATTAAATAATACTAATAACCAATTTACAGGTCTTATAAATTTATAATTATTTTTTCCCCATCTCATTTTTTGAAAGTTTGATTTATTATTTAATAATATATTTAAAGAAATTTGTATTATATTTTTTATATATAATTCTTTTTTATAAACTAATTCTTTTTTAGAAAGAATATTATTAATTAATAATGCAATACGTTTAGAAGTTGTAAAAATCTTAATACTTTTAAAAGAAAAATATTCTTTATAAAAATTAGTTCTTAAATTTTTTATAAAATTATTAAGAAGATTATGATAATTATTTGGTAAATCCTCAAACCCAATTTCAATAAGTAAGTTATTCATTATATTTTATAATTTTTTCTAATTTTTATATATTTGTTTTTATATATTTTTTTGCAATTTTACAAGCCATAGACCTGACACGATATATATATATTTTTTTTTCTAAAAAATCTATAACATTACAAGAATCTAATAAATTTAAAATATGTGATGATTTTAATAATTTTTCATAAGCAGGTATTATTAAATTTTTTTTTAATAAATTTATACAATCTTTCTCATAATTTATAAATTTTTTTAATAAAATTCTTTTATTTAAAAAATTTAAATTATAATTTGATTGTTCTTTTTCATTTTTAAAAAAAATTTCACCATAAGTTATATTATTATTCCATTTTATATCATAAATATTATCTAGTTCTTGTAAATGCATAGCTATTCTTTCTAGACCATAAGTAATTTCACCTGTAACAGGATAACAATCTATCCCTCCTATTTGTTGAAAATAAGTAATTTGTGTAATTTCTATATTATTTAACCAAACTTCCCAACCTAAACCCCAAGCACCTAAACTAGGTGATTCCCAATTATCTTCTATAAATTTTAGATCATTTATTTTTAAATTTATACCTAAATCTTTTAAAGAATTTAAATAAATTTTTTGAAAATTTTTTGGTGAAGGTTTAAAAATCACTTGAAATTGGTAATAATGTTGTAATCTATTTGTTTTATTTCCATATCTACCATCTTTAGGTCTTCTACAAGCTTGTATATAACACGTTTTAATAATTTCTTTTTTTTTATTTATAGAATTAAAAAAAGTAAAAGGATGAAATGTAGCTGCTCCTACTTCTATATCTAAAGGTTGTATAATTATACAACCAAATTTTAACCAATAATTTTTTAATTTAAATATTAACTTTTCAAAAGTATTAAAAGTTATTTTCATATTGTTTATTATATAAAAAAAATAATTTATTTACTATATTATTTATAAATATATATAATAAGAAATATGAAAAAAATAAAATCTAATCCTAGTTTAGAACTTTATGTAAAAAAAATACTTAATTCAAAAGTATATGAACTTGCTAAATTTACACCTTTATCTTTTACACCTTTACTTTCAAAAATTTTAAAAAACAAGATTTTTATAAAACGTGAAGATTTACAACAAATATTTTCTTTTAAAATTAGAGGCGCATATAATTGTATGATTAAACTATCTAAAAATAAAATAAAGAAAGGAGTAATTACAGCTTCTGCAGGCAACCATGCGCAAGGTGTCGCTTTATCTGCAAAAAAATTAGGTATTAAATCTATTATTGTTATGCCTAAAATAACACCTGAAATTAAAGTTTTATCTGTACAAGCTATCGGTTCTGAAGTATTAATAAAAGGTAATAATTTTAATTCATCTTTAAAATATGCATTAAATTTAGTTAATAAATATGGATATACTTATATTCCTCCATTTGATAATACCGAAGTAATTGCAGGACAAGGAACTTTAGCAATGGAACTTTTAAAACAATATAAAAATAAAATTTATGCAATATTTGTTCCTGTTGGTGGAGGAGGATTAATTGCAGGAATTACAGCATATATAAAATATTTACGTCCTAAAATAAAAATAATAGGTGTCGAGCCTGAAGATTCTGCTTGTTTAAAAGAAGCAATAAAATTTGGTTATCCAATTACATTAAATACTTTAGATATGTTTGCGGAAGGAGTGGCAGTATCTCGGATTGGTAATAAACCTTTTAAATTAATAAAAAATATTATAGATGAGATTATCACTGTTAATATAGATGAAATGTGTTCTGCAATAAAAGATATGTTTGAAAATACAAGAGCTTTAGCAGAAGTTTCAGGAGCTTTATCTTTAGCTGGATTAAAAAAATATATAATAAAAAAAAAAATTATAAATAAAACTTTAATTTGTATAAATACTGGAGCAAATATTAATTTTGAGAAATTACAATATATAGCAAACAGAACAGCTTTAGGAGAAAATAAAGAATTAATATTAGCGATAAAAATACCAGAATCAATAGGTAGTTTAAAAAACTTATGTAATATAATAGGTAAAAATAAAATGTTTACTGAGTTAAATTATCGTTACTTTAATAAAAGTAAAGCAAATATATTAATAGGTTTAAAAATTATTCCAGGTATTGAAGATAAAAAAAATATAATAAAGAATATACGTAATGCTAATTTTTTAGTTAAAGATATGAGTTATAATGAATTAATAAAATTACATATTCGTTATTTTATTGGAGGAAACTTTAAAAGTTATACAAAGAAAAATAATTATAAAGAAGAATTATATTGTTTTGAATTTCCAGAAAAGCCAGGTGCTTTAATAAAATTTTTAAATAGTTTACCTGAAATTTTTAATATTTCTTTATTTCATTACCGAAATTATGGGTATGCGTATGGTCGTGTTTTAATAGCTATACAATTATATAAAAATAAAATAAAAAAATTAGAAAAAAATTTAGACAAAATAGGGTATAGATATTGGAAAGAAAGTAAAAATATAGCGTATAAACTTTTTTTAAAATAAAAAAATGAATAAGAAAATTATTATGGCTTTTGATTATGGGATAAAAAAAATAGGTATAGCATTAGGTAATAATATAATTAATACTATTACTATACTAAAAACTATTTCATCTATAAATGGTAAACCAAATTGGGATAAAATTTCTAAATTAATAAAAAATTGGATACCTGATTTATTATTAGTTGGGTTGCCAATAAATATAGATAATACTGAGTCTAAAATGAGTTTATTATCTAGAAAATTTGGAAAAGAATTAAAAAAAAAATATTCTTTACCATATCACCTGGTAGATGAACGGATTTCAACTTATGAAGCTAAATATCTTGCTAAAGAAGAAATATTCTATACGAAAAAAAATTTAGATGGGATAGCCGCTAGTATCATAATTAACGATTTTTTAAATAAATAATTTAGATTGGAGAAAGTTTTGAAAAAATTCTATATTGAAAAAATTTTAAATGTTTTTCATTGGAATAAGAATTTATTTAGTTTTTATACAACAAAAAATAAAAACTTACGGGTTAAAAATGGGCAATTTTTAATTATTGGTTTAAATATAAATAAAGATTTTAAGTTAATAATAAGAGCATATTCATTAGTAAGTCCTAATTATTCTAATTATCTTGAATTTTTTTCAATAAAAATAGAAAATGGTAAATTTACATCATTATTAAAAAATATAAAAATTGGTGATTATATATTAATAAGTAAAAAATCTACAGGAACATTAACAATTGATAATATAAAAAGTGGGAAAAGTTTATTTCTATTAGCTACTGGGACTGGCTTAGCACCATTTATAAGTTTAATACAAGATCCAATATTATATTGTCGGTTTAAAAAAATTATTTTAATACATGGAGTAAGTTATATAAATGAATTAGCATATAAAAAATTTATTAATAAAAAAATTTTTTATAAAAAAAATTTAAAAAAAAAAATAAAAAAAAAATTAATTTATTATCCAACAATTACTCGTGAAAATTATATAAATCAAGGTAGAATTACTGAAATTATTATTAAAGGAAAATTA
The DNA here is from genome assembly GCF_000953295.1 of Candidatus Portiera aleyrodidarum. Lineage (GTDB taxonomy): Bacteria > Pseudomonadota > Gammaproteobacteria > Johnevansiales > Johnevansiaceae > Portiera > Portiera aleyrodidarum_A. The sequence continues at coordinate 264,386 of NZ_LN649255.1, forward strand.
TTTAAAGAATTAAAATTACCTTTTTTTAATTTAAATTCTGATAGATTAATGTTATGTGGTAATAAAAATATGTTAAAAGAAATATCAGAATATTTAAAAAATTTAGGATTTAAAAAATCATTAATTAATAATCCTAATGATTATGTTTTTGAAAATTCTTTTATAAATAAAAAAACCAGATGGGATAGATTTTATATAAATGAATAATTTATTTCTTTTTTTTATAATAACAACAATATTAATATTAATAATAAATATTATTTCATATTTTTTAGGTGGGTATAGTTGGTCACCAAATAAAGAAATACCTTTCGAATCTGGCATAATTTCTATTGGGTCAATAAAAAAAATCAATTACTTTGCAAAATTTTATATTTTAGCAATATTATTTGTGATATTTGATTTAGAAGTTATATTTTTATTTTGTTGGGCAATTGCAATTAGAGAATTAGGATGGCAAGGTTTTATAGGGATAATAATATTTATATTTATATTATTAATAGGATTATTATATGATATATGTAATGAGATATTTGATTAAAAATGGAGAATATATATGAAATATATATTAATAGAACAAATAAAAAATAATATTCTTTTCTGTAAACTAAAAAAAGTTTCTAATTTATTAATAACTTGGGGAAGAAAAAATTCTATATGGCCTTTTAATTTTGGCTTATCTTGTTGTTATGTAGAAATGACAACTTCTTTTACATCACCTCATGATATCTCAAGATTTGGATCAGAAGTTATTAGATCTTCCCCAAGACAATCTGATTTAATGGTAATTGCTGGAACTTGTTTTATAAAAATGGTACCAGTTATCCAACATTTATATGATCAACTGTTAGAGCCAAAATGGGTTATATCAATGGGTTCTTGTGCAAATTCAGGTGGGATGTATGATAGTTATTCAGTTGTACAAGGAGTTGATAAATTTTTACCAGTAGATCTTTATATACCTGGCTGCCCACCTAGACCTGAAGCTTTTTTACAAGGTTTACAGTTATTACAAAATTCAATTACTAAAGAAAGTCGTCCATTATCTTGGGTATTAGGTGATCAAAAAGTCTATAAGGATGAAATGCCTAATCAAAAACAAATAAAACATAAAAATTATATTAAAACAAAAAAATTACGTAAGAACAATGAGATTTAATAAAAAAAAATTAAAAAAACATGAACAAATTATATTAAAATTATTATATTTAAAGTTTGGGAAAAAAAATATTTTATATTCACAAAATACTATTATGGGTATGCCAGTGATATGGGTCAAACCTTATAAATTATTTGAGATAATGAAATTTTTACGTTATGGAAATGAAAAATTTGATATGTTGTTTGATTTAAATTGTATAGATGAAAGATTAAGAAATAATAGAAAAAATTTACCAAATTCAGATTTTACAATATTTTATCATTTGTTATCTTTTAAAAAAAATTATGATTTACTAATAAAAGTCGGTTTAGGAGAACAAAAATTATTATTACCTTCTATTGTTAAGATATGGCCAAATGCTAATTGGTATGAACGAGAAGTATATGATATGTTTGGAATTAAATTTTATGGACATCCAAATTTAAGAAGAATTTTGATGCCTTTAAATTGGAAAGGATACCCATTACGTAAAGATTACCCATCACGTGCCTCTGAATTTAAGATTTTAAATATTGATCGGTATAATCAAGATAAAGAACAATCTTCATTATGTTTTATTGCTGAAGAATGGGGTTTTTCAAAAAATAAAAATAATATGTTTTTAAATTTTGGCCCTAATCATCCTTCTGCTCATGGGGCTTTTAGAATAATATTACAAATTTATGGAGAAAAAATATTAAAATGTATACCTGATATTGGGTTTCATCATCGTGGGGCAGAAAAAATGGCAGAACGGCAAACATGGCATAGTTATATACCTTATACTGATCGTATTGATTATACTGGTGGAGTAATAAATAATTTACCTTATATCTTAGCAATTGAAAAACTTGCAAAAATAAATGTTACTGAAAAAACAAAAGTAATACGTATTATCATGATGGAAATATTTAGAATAAATTCACATTTATTATTTTTAGGTACTTTTTTACAAGATTTAGGTGCAATGAGTACAGTTTTTTTTACGTTTACAGATAGACAGAAATGTTACGAAATAATAGAATCAATAACAGGTTTTCGTATGCACCCAGCCTGGTTTCGTATAGGTGGTTTAGCTCATGATTTACCAAAAGGATGGTGTAAATTAATAAAAAATTTTATTAATTGGATAAATAAAAGACTTAAAGAATATAAAAAAGCGATGATGAATAATTACATATTACGAAAACGGACTAAATTTATTGCATCTTATACAACATCAGAAGCATTAGAATGGGGTATTACTGGACCAAATTTAAGAGCTACTGGTTTTAATTTTGATGTAAGAAAAAATAGACCTTATTCAGGTTATGAAAATTTAGATTTTGATATACCTATTGGGATTAATGGAGATGTGTTTGATAGAGCAAATATTAGAGTTGAAGAAATGTATCAAAGTTTACGTATTATAAAACAATGTATAAATAATATACCAGAAGGAAATATAAAAATCGAACATCCTTTAGTTATTCCTCCTAATAGAAAAAATATGTTAAAAAATATAGAAACTTTAATAACACATTTTTTACAAATTTCTTGGGGACCAATAATTAAACCAAATGAAACGTTCCAAATGATAGAAGCAACTAAAGGAATTAATAGTTATTATTTGATATCTGATGGTAATACAACAAGTTATCGTACTAGAATACGTACTCCTAGTTATTCTCACTTACAACATATATCCTCAATAATGCAAGGAGCATATATCCCAGATCTGATTGCTCATATTGCAAGTATTGATTTTGTAATGGCTGATGTAGATCGTTAAAATAAAAAATTATATAAATGGAAGAAATTATGGAAATTTATTTAATAAAAAAAAATAAATCTAAATTAAAAAATAAAAAAAAAAATTTAAGTAAAGAAGAAATAACAGAAATTATTATTGAAAAAAATAACTATAAAAATAGTAAAGCTGCTTCAATTGGTGCTTTAAAAATAGTACAAAAATATAGAGGATGGATATCAGATAAAATTATTAATGAAATTGCAAAGTTAATAGGAATAAATCCAACGGAATTAGATAGTATCGCTACATTTTATAGTTTAATTTATAGAAAACCGGTTGGTAATAATATAATTTTTTTATGTGATAGTATTACTTGTTATATAAATGGCTCTGAAATTATTTATCAGAAATTAAAAAAAGAATTAGGAATAATTATGGGAGAAACAACTAATGATAAACGGTTTACCTTATTGCCAATATGTTGCTTAGGTAATTGTGATAAATCACCAAATATAATGATTAATAAAGATATTTATTATAATTTAATAAAAAAAAATATAAGTAAGATATTGGAGCTTTATAAATAATGAGAAATAAACGTCTTCCTTCTTTTGGTACAGCTAATTTAATAAAAAAATCAAAAGAAACTCATCCGTTAACTTGGAGATTAAATAAAGAAGGTAATACAATTTGGTTAAAAGAATATATAAAAAAAGATGGATATCTAGCAATTAAACGTACTTTAAAAGAATTAACTCCAGAAGAAGTAATAAAACAAATAAAAAGTTCTGGGTTAAAAGGTAGAGGAGGAGCTGGTTTTATAACAGGTATAAAATGGAGTTTAACTAATAAAAAAAATGTAAAAACTTTTTTATTATGTAATGCTGATGAAATGGAACCTAATACTTACAAAGATAGGTTATTATTAGAACAAGAACCTCATTTATTAATAGAAGGTATGATAATTGCAGCGTACGCAAATAATTCTAATAAAGGTTATATTTTTATAAGAGGAGAATATATTGATGCAATTAATATTATTAATATTGCTATAAAAGAAGCTCGTAATAAAAATTTTCTAGGTAAAAATATTTTAAAGTCTGATTTTTCTTTTGATATATTTATACATTCTGGTGCTGGAAGATATATTTGTGGTGAAGAAACTGCATTAATTAATTCTTTAGAAGGATATAGAGCAAATCCTAGAAATAAACCACCATTTCCAGGTCAAATTGGGGTATGGGGGAAACCAACCGTAGTAAATAATGTTGAAACGTTATGTAATATTCCTTCTATTATAACCAATGGTGTTAACTGGTATCATAAATTATGTTTACCTGGATCAGAAGATAATGGGACAAAACTTATGGGATTTTCAGGTAAATTAAAAAATCCAGGATTATGGGAATTGCCAATGGGTATAACTGCTATGGAAATATTTGAAGATTATGCTTTTGGAATGATTAATGGTTATAAATTAAAAGCTTGGCAACCTGGAGGGGCTAGTACAGGAATTTTGTTACCTCAACATTTGAAAGTCCAGATGTGCTCGAATGGAATACTGAAATTAGGAACCCGAATTGGAACTGCAATATTATTAGCTATTGATAATACTATTAAGATAGTATCTTTTTTAAAAAACATAGAAAAATTTTTTTATAGAGAATCTTGTGGATGGTGTTCACCTTGTCGTGAGGGCTTACCATGGATTGTTAATATATTAAAAAATTTAGAAAATAATAAAGGAAAATATAAAGATATTGATATATTAATAGATTTAACAAGACAATTAACTAATGGGAAAACTTTTTGTGGGCACGGACCAGGCGCAGCAGAACCTTTAATTAGTGCAATAAAATATTTTCGTAATGAATTTGATAAATTAATGGTTTAATTATGACAATATTAAATGTAGATAATAAAGATTATAAAATAAAAAATAATAAGAAAAATTTATTAGAAATATGTTTATCTTTTGGAATTGATATACCTTATTTTTGTTGGCATCCAAAGTTGGGCAGTGTAGGTTCATGTCGGCAATGTATAATTAAAAGATACAATAAGAGAGATGATACAATTGGTCATTTTATTATTTCCTGTATGACAAAAGTAAAAAAATATGACTTTATATCTACAAAAGATAAAGAATCGAAGGATAGTCGTTCTAAAATAATTGAATTAATGATGATAAATCACCCGCATGACTGCCCTGTATGCGAAGAAGGGGGTCAATGTCATCTTCAAGATATGACTGTTATGTTAAAACATAATATTAGAAGATATAAATTTTATAAAAGAACTCATAAAAATCAATATATAGGGCCTTTTATAAATCATGAAATGAATAGATGTATTACTTGTTATCGTTGTATAAGATTTTATAAAGATTATGCAGGTGGTAAAGATTTAGAAGTATTTGGTAGTAAAAATAATTTATATTTTGGGAGGGTTAGTAATGGGAAATTAGAAAATGAATTTTCTGGAAATTTAATAGAAATATGTCCAACGGGTGTATTTACAGATAAACAATATTCTTTACATTATGCGAGAAAATGGGATTTACAATATGCCCCAAGTATTTGTAATGGATGTTCTTGTGGTTGTAATATCAATATAGGTGAACGGTATGGGAAAATTCGTAAAATAGAAAATCGTTATAATAGTAAAATAAATAATTACTTTATATGTGATAGAGGCCGGTTTGGGTATGGTTATATAAATAGTGTAAATCGAAATCGGATACCTTATATAAATAAAAATCCTATTACATCAATAGATATAGCTATTGATTATAGTGCTGATATGTTAAGGACAGCTTATAGAATTATTGGGATAGGATCTCCAAGAGCAAGTATAGAAAGTAATTTTGCTTTATGTAATTTAGTTGGAAAAAAAAATTTTTCTAATGGGATTGAAAAAAATGAATTAGAATGTTTAAAATTAATTATAGATATTTTATATAAAGGTGCTTTACCTTCTTCTTCAATAAGTGATATAGAATCTCATGACCTAATCATTATATTAGGTGAAGATCTTACTCAAGTTTCAGCAAGAATTGCATTGGCTGTACGTCAATCTGCTAAAAGAACATCTTTTAATATTGCAAAAAAATATAAGATTCCTGAATGGGATCTTAATTCTGTTCAGAAATTTTATAATGGGTATAAAAATCCTATATATATGTTTACAACAAATAAAACAAAATTAGATGAGATAGCTTATGAAAAAGTTATTTGTACAAAAGAAGAAATTGCAATATTTGGATTTGCTATCGCTAATTTCATAGATCAGAACGCACCAAAAATAAAGTTAGAATCATTTTATAATAAAAATAAAAAAATTTTATTAAAAATTTTAAAAAAATTACGATGTTCAAAAAGACCATTAATTATTAGTGGTTGTTCACTTAAATATTCTTTAATTTTAAAATCTGCTTATAATATATCTCGTGCTTTAAATTTTTTAAATAAAAATGGTTCTATAGTTTTAACTCCTAATGAATCTAATAGTCTTGGTGTTACTATGTTAGGCAGTAATTCTTTAAATTGGGCAATAAATAAGCTTATAAAAAATAAAGCTGATGCAGTAATAATATTAGAAAATAATATTTATCGTCGTATTAAATCATCTTTAGTTTTTAGTGCTTTAAAAAATAAAAAAGTTATTCTAATTGATTATCAAAGAAATATAACATTTGAAAATGCTAATGTTATTTTACCTGCAGCTACTCTAGCTGAAGGTAATGGTACATTAATAAATTATGAAGGTAGAGCGCAAAGATTTTTTAAAGTTTATGAACCAAGTTATTATAGGACTGGAGAATTAACTAAAGAAAGCTGGAGATGGCTACATGCTTTAAAAATAGCACTTAAAAATTGTAAATTAGAATGGATACATCTAAATGATGTAATAAAAGTATGTTCTAAATATAATCCTATTTTAAGTAAGATATTAAAATTATCAAATTTAAAAATAAAAATAAAAAAATTAGCACGGTTAACTCATAGGGTAAGTGGGCGAGCAGCTATTAATTCTAATATCCAAATAAATGAAAAAAACATTCCTAATGATATCGATACAAATTTTACGTTTTCAACTGAAGGTTATAATTATATTAATTGTTCTGAAATAGCTTTTGCTTGGTATCCAGGATGGAATTCTACTCAAGCATGGAACAAATTTCAAAATGAAGTTGGTGTAAATTTATATGCTGGTAATCCTGGAATAAAGTTAATAAATTATTGTAAGATGAAAAATGACTTATCTTATTTTAATACTAACTTTTATAAAATCAAAAATAAAAAATGGCAAGTTATACCTATATATCATTTATTAGGTAGTGAAGAAAATAGTGCGGTAACTAGTTCTATAAAAAAATGTATTCCAAAGCCTTATATAAGGATAAATAAACATGATATAATTTTGCTAAAGTTAATTCCAGAATCTAAAATTCAAGCAGTTATTAATGATATTGAATTAAAAATTATAATTAAAAGTACTAATAATATGCGTAATGGGATAATAGGTTTGCCTTTTGGTATTAATGGGATACCAATAGAAATATTTGGTATGTGGGTTAAGTTTATAATAAAAAAATAAAATTATGATGAATAATATAATACAAACTACTATCGTTATAGTTTTTATATTTATAATTGGTGCTTTCATGAGTTTTATAGAACGTAAAGCTTTAGGTTTATGGCAAGATAGATATGGACCAAACCGCGTAGGTTATTTTGGGATCTTACAATTTATAGCTGATGTTATTAAAATTATATTTAAAGAAGATTGGATTCCGCCTTTTTCAGATAAGAAATTATTTTGTTTAGCCCCAATAATATCTTTATTAACTATATTTTTGTCTTTTATTATATTACCACTTAAAAAGTTATTTTTTGAAACTGATTTAAATAATGTTGGAATATTATTTTTTTTAGCTTTGGCTGGTCTTAATGTATATTCAATTCTTTTTGCTGGATATTCTAGTTGTAATAAATATGCTTTAATAGGTGCAATTAGAGCTTCAGCTCAATCAATTTCTTATGAGGTATTTATAGGTCTTTCTTTGATGGGCCTAGTTTCTATTTCAGGATCGTTTAATATAATGAATATTATTGAATATCAAAACCAACATTTATGGTTCATAATATCTCAAATAATAGGATTTATTACTTTTTTAATTTCTGGAATAGCTGTAACACATAGACATCCTTTTGATCAACCAGAATCTGAACAAGAATTAGCTGATGGATATCATATAGAATATTCCGGTATGAAATGGGGTATCTTTTTTATTTCCGAATATGTTAATATTATTTTTATTTCTATTTTAATTGTAAATTTATTTTTTGGTGGTTATCTTAATTCAAATTTCCCTTCATTTTTATGGTTTATTTTTAAAATCTTTTTTTTTCTTATATTATTTATTATTATTCGTGCTTCTATACCAAGACCAAGATATGATCAAGTAATGAAATTTGGTTGGAAATATTGTTTACCTTTAAATTTAATAAATTTACTAATAACAAGCAGTATAATTTTATATTATAATACATAAAAAATGATAATAAAATTAATAAATTCAATTTTTAGTATTTTTCGTACTATTTATATAATATTTTTACATTCATTTAAAAAAAGAGTAACATTACAATATCCAGAAGAATCTGTATATTTAGCACCACGATTTAGAGGTCGGATTGTATTAACTAGAAATAATAATGGGAAAGAACGATGTGTTGCTTGTAATCTTTGTGCAGTAGTCTGTCCTGTTGATTGTATATTTTTACAAAAATGTGAACGAAAAGATGGAAGTTGGTATCCTATATTTTTTAGAATTAATTTTTCGCGGTGTATTTTTTGTGGTTTATGTGAAGAAGCTTGTCCAACTTCAGCTATTCAGTTAACCCCTGATTTTGAATTAGGGGAATACAAACGTAAAGATTTAGTTTTTGAAAAAGAAGATTTATTAATTTCTGGTACAGGAAAAGATCATTATTATAATTTTTATGAAATTACAGGAATATCTATTAATGGTAAAAATAAAGGATCTGGTAAAAAAGAAAAAAAACCAATTAATGTAAAATCATTATTACCATAAAGAAAAAGGTTTTATTTGTGTTATTTTATATTTCAGCATCCATTGCAATATTTTCAACATTAAACGTTATTTTTAGTAAAAATATTATACATGCTTTATTAAATTTTATTGTATCATTAATTTCAATAGCAATGATATTTTTTTTAATTGGTGCAAAATTTGCAGGAGTTTTAGAGATTATAATTTATGCTGGTGCGATAATGGTATTATTTGTATTTGTTGTAATGATGTTACTTAATCCTATTAATAAAAAATTAAGTTTTATTAAGTTAAAAATTTGGATAATTCCAACCATAATGACAATCACTTTATTAGGTTTATTATTATTAACTATAAATAAATATGGTTTAAATAATCGTAATATCTTATTAGTAAGTAATATACCACATAATCCACATCCTTTGAGTGTTTTATTATTTACTACTTATTTAATCACTGTAGAATTATCAGCTCTAATCTTATTAACAGCATTAATTGTTGCTTCTTATTTGGGACGAAAATAATGATTTTAATTCCAATAGATCATGTTTTAATATTATCTTTTATTTTATTTTTAATAGGTATATTAGGAATATTAATTCGTCGTAATATAATTTTTATATTTATTTGTTTAGAAATAATGTTAAATTCTGCTGCTTTTGTTTTTGTTATATCTGGGGAATTTTGGGCTCAGCCAGATGGTCAAATTATGTTTATTTTAATTATGACTTTAGCTGCAGCTGAAATAAGTGTTGGGTTAGCTTTATTAATTCAATTACAAAAATATTTTAAAAGTTTTGATATAGATATAATTAGTAGGTTAAAAGGATGAAGAATATATTATTTTTTATTTGTTTATTTCCTTTAATTAGTACTATATTACTAGCTCTATTTAGACACATGTCAAGAATATTAGTAATTATTATTGGGGTTGGCTCAATACTTTTATCTACATTATTTACCATGTTAATTACAATTAATTATTATTTAATACCTAATCCTTTTGTAGAACATATATATAATTGGATTAGTATATATGATTTAAAAATTAATTTTAATTTTTATATTGATGGGTTAACTATAATTATGATTTGTATAGTAAATGGAGTAGGTTTGTTAATTCATTTTTTTGCAACTTGGTATATGTATGAAGATTTAAAATATAATAAAGATTATTTATTATCTAGATTTTTTATGTATATGAATTTATTTATGTTTAATATGTTAATTTTAGTATTAGGTGATAATTTAATTTTATTGTTATTAGGTTGGGAAGGTGTTGGTTTATGTTCATATTTATTAATTAGTTATTATTATCGTATAAATTATAATGTCTTAGCTGGGTTTAAGGCTTTTATTACTACAAAAATAGGAGATTTATTTTTTGCAATAGGTATATTTTTAATATGGGACAAGTTTAATACTTTAGATATTCAATTTTTTTTAAATAAAGCATCTATATTAAATAATAATTATTATTTAATAAATGAATTTATTGCTTTTCTGCTTATGCTTGGCGCGATAACTAAATCTGCACAAATACCGTTACATACCTGGCTAATTGATGCAATGGCAGGACCAACACCTGCTTCTGCCTTGATTCATGCTGCAACTATGATTACTTCAGGTGTATATATTATAGCTAGAACACATATATTATTTGAACTAGCACCAATAACAATAAAGACAATAGGAATTATTGGAACAATTACTTTATTATTAGCTAGTTTATCTGCATTAACTCAAAAAGATATTAAACGGATTTTAGCATGTTCAACACTAAGTCAAGTAGGTTATATGTTTTTAGCTCTAGGATTTAAAGCATGGAATGCTGCTATATTTCATGTGATGATTCATGCTTTTTTTAAAGCTTTATTATTTATATTAGCTGGTTCTTTAATAATTACATGTAAACATGAACAAAATATTTTTAAAATTAGATCAATTTTTTTATCATTAACTAATAAAATAAGAAAAAAATATTATTTTTGTTTTATTATAGGTAGTTCAGCTTTATCTGCATTACCAATCATTTCAGCAGGGTTTTATTCTAAAGAAAAAATTATTTGGTTATCTTATATTAGTGGGAATATAAGATTTTGGATATTAAGTTTATTTGGTGCATTTATAACATCTATTTATACATTTCGTACTATATTTATTATTTTTAATAAAAATATTAATAAATTTATTATTTATTTTAATAAACAAAAAAAATTAAGATATAATCTATCACATAATTTACCTTTATTAATATTATTAATATTATCTACTTATTTAGGTTCTTTAATAAAAATACCTATGCAAAATGAATTACAAATATATAAGATATTTAATTCTAATATAGAAATGATGTTTAATATAATTTCTTCAATAATTGTAATTTTTGGTATTATTTTAGCTGCTAAAAATTTTTTATTTTCTAATATATATAATATTGATATAATTGAACTTAGTTTAGGAAAACTAGTTAGAAATTTAATATATAAGATTGGGGGATTTGATTGGTTGTATAATAACTTATTAATTAAACCTTATTTATATTTAGTTAGGAAAAATAAATTTGATTGTATTAATTTAATATTTAATAATTTTATTAAATTTATTTTATTTACTAATACTATAATCATAAAAATACATAATGGGAAATTAAGTCTTTATTTAACAATCTTTATTAGTGGGATTATTTTTATGATAACGACATTTTTAATGAGTAATATCTAATGATATTGTTATGGTTTTTATTAATCCCTTTTATTGGTGGTTTATTTTCTTTAAGTTTAGAAAAAATAAATATTAAATATACACGTATTTCAGCTATTATTACTATGCTAATACTTTTATTTTTATCAATATATTTATATTTTTTAAATATAAATACAAAAAGTATATGGATATTACAATACCGAACAATATGGATTGAGAGATTTGGTATTTATATTAATTTAGCATTAGATGGTATATCTTTAATTATGGTATTATTAACAGTATTTTTAGGTTTGTTAGCAGTAATTTTTTCTTTTAAAGAAATTAATAAATGTATTGGATTATTTTATTTTAATTTATTATGGATTCTCGGTTCAATTATTGGTGTATTTATTGCAATAGATCTTTTTTTATTTTTATTTTTTTGGGAAATAATGATATTTCCAATGTATTTTATCATTTTTCTATGGGGTAATTCATATAAAGAAAAAATAGCTATTAAATTTTTTATTTATACTCAAATTTCAGGGTTGTTATTGTTAATTACAATATTAACTTTAGTAGTTAGTAACTATTATGTAACGGGAAAAATGATTTTTGATTATCAATCATTATTAAACACACCTATTGGAAACAAATTAGGATTTATAATAATGTTAGGTTTTTTTATTTCGTTCGCAATAAAATTACCAATAAGCCCATTACATAGTTGGTTGCCAGATGTAATGGCTAAAAATCCTAAATATGGAAGTTTAGATTTAATAGGGATATTAATTAAAACAGCAGCTTATGGTTTATTAAGATATAATTTATGTTTATTTCCAAAACAAGCAATAGAATTTGCACCTTTTGCAATGATAATTGGTATTATTAGTATATATTATGGTGCAATTTTAGCTTTAGCTCAGATAAATATTAAAAGATTATTGGCTTATTCCAGTATTTCACATATGGGATATTTATTAATAGCTATTTATTCAAATAATATATTATCATTACAAGGCGCGATTATGTTTATCATATCTAATTCATTATCTTCTGCAGGATTAATAATTATTAGTGGATTAATTTATGAACGGGTAAATACATTTGATATGCGATTTATGGGTGGGTTATTTGGGAAATTAGGAGCAATTCCTGGATTCGCTTTAGCATTAACAATAGCTTCATTAGGAATACCAGGAACAGGAAATTTTATAGGGGAATTTTTCATTTTATTAGGTAATTTTAAACGATATCCAATAATAACTATATTTTCTAGTGGAGGTTTAATATTAACAGCGATTTATTCATTAAAATTAATACATAAAGTATATTATGGAAAAACAAAAAATAAAAATATAAAAAATATATTTTTAAGTTTAAGTGAAGTAAATATATTAAGTATTATAATATTATTAATATTTCTTTTTGGTTTTTACCCACAAATTATATTTGATATATCAATTAAATCCATAACAAAAATTGCACAAAAAACAATGTTTTTTTATTAAAAAATGATTAAGAAATTACATGATTAATAAATTACAATTATATGCTATTTCACCTATTATTTTATTATTTATAACATTAATAATATTACTAATTACTATATCTTTTTATCGGAATAATTTAAGTATATTTATAATTACTATAATAGGATTTTTAATTTCAATTATATCTATAATATGGATATATTATAATAATCTTAAACCTACTTTAATTTATCCTTTAATAATAATAGACAATTATTCGTTATTTTATTCTTTATTAATTTTAATATCAGCTTTATATTGTTCTATTTTTTCTTATACATATATTATAAAAAAAAATAAAAAAGATAAAAATGAAGAATTTTATATGTTATTAATATGTTCAACTATTGGAGCTATAATATTAGTTAGTAGCATGCATCTGGCAACGTTATTTATTGGATTAGAATTAATGTCTATCGCTTTATATGGATTAATAGTTTATTTACGTAATGATTTAAAAGCATTAGAATCTGGAATTAAATATATGGTACTCTCTTCGATTTCATCTTGTTTTTTATTATTTGGTATGGCTTTATTATATTTTTATTATGGAAATTTAACGGTTACTAATTATTATTTTCTTATAGATAACCAGATAGCAAGATGGACAATAATAGGAATTATATTAATATTAATTAGTTTAGGTTTTAAATTATCTATTATACCTTTTCATATGTCAACACCTGATATTTATGAAGGTTCAATAACACCAATTTCTGCTTTTATCGCTACTGTTAGTAAAATCTCAGTATTTGCAGCGCTAATTCGCTTTTTATTAATATTACCAAATATAAATATTTTTTTGAAGAATGTAATTACTATAATTTCTATTGTTACAATAATATTTGGGAATCTTTTAGCACTTAAACAAAATAATTTAAAACGTATATTAGGTTATTCATCAATAGCTAATTTGGGTTATTTACTTACAGGAATAGTTGCTATGCAACATAGTAAATTTATACTAGAAACAATAAATATTTACTTATTAACTTATAATTTAACAAATTTAGGGATATTTGGTATATTAAGTATACTTAATAATGAAAAATTATCTTATTATAAAGGTTTGTTTTGGAGTCAACCAGATTTAGCTATTATATTAACGATCATGTTATTATCTTTAGCTGGGATTCCAATAACAGCAGGTTTTATAGGGAAAATTTATATACTTCTAACTGCTATAAATTATCAATTATGGCTTATCATTATATCTATAATTATAGGCAATTCTATAGGTATTTATTATTATTTAAGAATAATTTCATATTTATATATGGATATTAGAAATGATAAAAAAATATTTAATAGAAGGATATTTATTATTTATTTTTTTGTTTTATTTTTAGCTTTAATAATATTATTAATTGGAATATTTCCACAAAATTTAATATCTTTAATTAGATCACTAAGTTAAGAATATACAACCATCAAAAACTTTTTTTACAGATCCAATCATATATAAAGAATGATTTAATCCTCCTGTCCAGTTAATTTTTAATTTTCCTCCAGGTAAAACTACTTTAATATTTTTATGTAAATACCCAAGAGTTATACCAACAGATACTGCGGCACAAGCCCCTGTTCCACAAGCCAGAGTTTCTCCTACCCCCCTTTCAAAAACACGTAATTTTATTGAAAAAGGAGATATTATTTGCATAAAACCAACATTAAATTTTTCTGTAGAAAATAAATTATTTTCAATAAATTTACCTATAATATTTACAGGTATTTTATTTATATTAGATACTATTAAAACCGCATGTGGATTACCAATTCTTACTATAAATAATTCAAGCAATTTAAAATAAGATATATTAGTTTTTATTTTTTTAAAACCCTTAATTAAAGGTTTCCCCATATTTACACTAATTATATTAGTTTTCTTTATATATAGTATTAACTTTCCTCCATAAGTTTCTACATGTATTAGATTTTTTTTTGTTAATCTTTTTTCAAATAAAAATTTAGCTAAACATCTTGCACCATTCCCACAATTTTCTACTTCACTACCATTTGCATTAAAAATTCTATAAAAAAAATCAAAATTACGATTATTATGTTTTTCAACTAAAAGTAATTGATCAAAACCAATTCCTAAATTTCTATTTGATAATTTTTTTATAATTTTTTTACTTAATAAAAAGTTTTGATTAAGATTTTCTATAATCATAAAATCATTTCCTAAACCTTGCATTTTACTAAAATAAATTAACATTTTTTACATACCTATTTATATATTCTTGTTTCCAAAGTGATTTTAAACAGTCAAATTCTCTTATTAAAAAAATTTTATTTTTATCAACAATTATTTCAGAAGGTCTTTTTCTAGTATTATAATTAGAACACATAACAAATCCATATGCTCCAACTGAATGTATTACTAATAAATCTTTTTGTGATAATTTATTTAAATATCTTTTTTTACCTAAAAAATCACTAGATTCACATATTGGACCTACAATATCATAAAATAAATTTTTATAATATTTAACCTTATTAAGATCTACAACTTTTATATTATGCCAAGCATTATAAAAAGCGGGACGAATAAAATCATTCATCCCTGCATCTACAATAGCAAAATTTTTAAAATTTATTTTTTTTATAATTTCAATTTTAGTTAATAATACACCAGTATTAGCTAATATAGATCTACCTGGTTCTAATATTATTTCTATATTATGAATATTAGCAAATATTATTTCACATATAGTTGAAAAATATTTTTTTATTAAATATTTATATAACTTTATTTTTTTATAATTTATTCCTAATCCTCCACCTAGATCTAAGATATTAAGTTTGATTTTTTTTTTATATAATTTTTTTATTAATAATATTATATTATCTAATGCTTCTAGAAATGGATTAATCTTTAATATTTGTGAACCAATATGAAAATCTATACCTAGAATTTTTATATTTTTTAATGACTTAGCATAAATATATGCTTCTTCAGCTTTATCAATAGCTATACCAAATTTATTGGTTTTTAATCCAGTAGAAATATATGGATGTGTTTTAGCATCTACATTAGGGTTTATACGTATTGATATATTTGCTTTATTTTTTAATTTTATAGCAATTAAATTTAATCTATCCATTTCTTGAAAAGATTCAACATTAAAACATTTAATTCCTACTTTTAATGCTCTTTTAATTTCTTGTTTTTTTTTAGCAACTCCAGAATAAACTATTTTTTTAGGATCCCCTCCAGCAGTTAAAACTTTTTCTAATTCCCCAATAGAAACAATATCAAATCCAGATCCAATTTTTGATAAAATATTAATAATAGCAATATTAGAATTCGCTTTAAGTGCATAACAAATTAGATTTGGATGATTAATCAAAGATAATTGAGATTTATAATAATTAAAATATTTAATTAATTTTTTTTTAGAATAAACATAACAAGGCGTTCCAAATATTTTAGCTATTTTTAAAAAATTAATATTTTCTACACATAAAATACCTTTATCTCTTTTGAATGTCATTTTTTTATTTATCCTAATAATTTTTTCAGATATTTTTTAGCACGTAATGCTGCAGATCTAACTTGGCTGGGAGCAGTAGCACCAATATGATTACGTGTATTAATAGAACCTTCTAACGTTAATACTTCTAAAAGTTCTTCATCAATTTTATTATAAAAATTACGTAAATTATCAAGATATATTTCATTAAAATTTTTTTTATTTTTTATTCCATAATAAACTACTTTCCCAACTATAGAATGAGCATCCCGAAAAGGAACTCCACGTTTTACTAAATAATCTGCAAAATCTGTTGCTGTAGAATAATTACATAAAGCTGATAAATACATTTTTTTTGGTTTAATTTTTAAATTCGTAATAATTTTAATAAAATTATCTATACAATTTTTTACTGTTTCAGTAGTATCAAATAATGGTTCTTTATCTTCTTGATTATCTTTATTATATGCTAATGGTTGTGATTTCATTAAAACTAATAAATTTAATAAATTCCCATATATCCGACCTGTTTTACCTCTAATTAATTCAGGAATATCTGGATTTTTTTTTTGAGGCATAATTGAAGAACCAGTACATAAAAAATCTGGTAATTCTATAAAATCAAAAGGTAAACTTGTCCATAATATTAATTCTTCACACATTCTTGACAAATGCATTAATAAAATACTAGAAAATGATGTAAATTCAATTGCAAAATCTCTATCACTTACAGCATCTAAAGAATTTTCTGTTATATTATCAAAACCTAATAATTCTTTAATTAGATTACGATTAATAGGATATGTAGTGCCAGCTAAAGCGGCTGAGCCTAAAGGCAAGATATTAATTCTTTTACGACATTCTAAAATACGAGAATGATCTCGAGAAATCATTTCATGCCAAGCTAATAGATGATGTCCAAAAGTAACTGGTTGTGCTATTTGTAAATGAGTAAATCCAGGCATAATAGTATCAGATTCAGAAATAGCTAATTTAATTAACCTTTTTCTTAAAGTAGTTATTTTTAATTTAATTTTATCTATTTCTTCTCTTAAATAAAGACGTATATCTGTAGAAATTTGATCATTACGTGATCTCCCAGTATGTATTTTTTTTCCAATATTTCCTATTTTTTTTATTAAATTTACTTCTAAATTCATATGAACATCTTCAAGTTTAATAAACCACTTTATTTTTTCATTATTAATATCTTTTTCAATTTCTTTTAACCCATTAATTATTAATTTACTTTCTTTAGAAGTTAATAAACCTACAATTTCTAACATTTTTGCATGTGCGATAGAGACTTTTATATCATGATAATAAAGACGACAATCAAAATTTATTGAAGCAGTAAATTTTTCTACTAATTTATCTGTAGATTTTTTAAAACGACCAATCCATGGTTTTTTTAATCTTATCATTTTTTTCCCTTTTTTTAAAAATTATATTATTATATCTATGGCCGGAGTAGCTCAAATGGTAGAGTAGCGCATTCGTAATGCGGAGGTTGTAGGTTCAAGTCCTATCTGCGGCATCCAGTTTTATATTAATTTTTCATTTTTTAATTCACTTTTTAAATATGCATAATACAGAGGAGCTGCTATTAAACCTGAAAAACCAAAAGCAGCATCAAAAAATAACATAGCAAATAATAATTCCCAGGCATTTGAGTTGATCCGCATCCCTATAATTCGAGCATTTAAAAAATATTCTAATTTATGAATAGCTATCAAATAAGTAAGGATTATAACTGCAGACCAGATAGATACTGAAAGTGATACAATAAAAATTAATAGGTTAGAAATAATATTTCCTATTAATGGAATTAATCCCATGATAAAAGTAATAAGTATTAAAGTTTTAGTTAAAGGTAAATATACATTAAATAATGGTACAAATAATAATAAAAAAATAGCACTTAATATAGTATTTACTAATGAGATTTTAAGTTGTGCAAAGACAACATTATGAAAGGCTTTACTGAATATAATTGATCTTTGTAATAAAGCATTAGTAAATGGAGTAATTGATTTTCTATCAGGTATATTTTGTAAAGCAATAATTGCTCCTAAAATCATCCCTCCTAATAATGTAAAAAAAATATGTAATGCACCTCTACCAAAACTTTGAATTTCATTAATATGGGAATACACCCATTCATTTATAATTTGACGAAATTCATCTGCACTTTCTGGTAAATAAATTACAATAGAAGGAGGTAATTGATGTCTAGCTTTATCAAAAATTAACATAAATCTTTGAATAACTTTCTCAGGGTTTTTAATTTCATGTAATATTAAACTAATAACAGTAAAAAAAAATATACTTAAAATTGTAACTATACTAGTTCCTAATAAAACTACTGAAAAAAATCTTGCTTTATTTACTGGTATAAATTTTTGTAATAAAGGTGTAATTGCATTAACTAATTCAAATACTAATAAACCAGATAATAAACATGGTAAAAGATGTAAAGGAAATATTAATAATAAACCAATAAAAAAAAGAAACAAACTAACAAGAGTACTTTTACTAATTTTAAACATATAACTGTTCCTAAAAATATAAAAAATTAACTAATTTAAAGAGGGTAAATGTTTATTACAACGAGAAATTAAAATATCTCTATATTTTTTAGGTTCTTTAGGTTTTAATTTCTGAAAACCAGGAAAAATATTTATTACTAATAAACGAGAAATCCAATATCTTAAAGCTGTTAAACATAACATTTTAGGCCAAATATATAATTCTTGTTTTGTAAAAGGACGTTCAATAATATAATTCTTTAATATTGCTTTATATTTATATTCTATAATCTTACCATATTTATCACTACACCAATCATTTATTAAAATAGCTAAATCAAAAAGTAAATTTCCTGTGCATCCATTATAAAAATCTATTAAACCACAAATATTATTACCATAAAATAAAGTATTATCTCTAAATAAATCACCATGCAAAATACCTTGGGGTATTTTTAAATTTTTTACTAAATTTTTTAATAAATATATTTGATTAAACATTAATTTTTGATCTGTTTTATTTAAAAAAAATATAACTTTATAATAATTTAAAATAATCCAATTCAGATCTCTTAAATTTTGTTTCTTTAATTTAAAATATTTAGATATTGAATGTAATTTCCCTAGTGTTTTACCAATTATAGAACATTGTTCTATATTAGGTTTTTTTGGATGGCGCCCATATAACTTTGGAAATAATAAAGCGTTTTTACCAGATAGTTTTTTTATTCTTATATTATTTTTATCTTTTAAAGGCACAGCTACTGGGAAACAATGTGAATAAAGAAATTTTAATAAATCTATAAAAAAAACTAAATCCTTATATTCACCTTGTTCAAATAATGTTAATACAAATTTTTTATTTTCTGTATTAATAAAAAAAGTAGAATTTTCTGTACCTTGATTTACTTCTTTAAATTTTCTTATTTTTTTTATATTAAAACTGTTTAAAAATAAAATTAATTGTTTTTTTTTTAATTTAGTAAATACAGCCATTTAATAGTTTCAAGTAAATAATTCATTTGTTGTATAGTACCGATAGATATACGTAGATAATCATTTAGATTATTAAAATATCTAACTAGTATACCATGATTACGTAATTTAATAAACAAATCTTTTGCTGATATATTAATTGGTTTAACTAAAATAAAATTAGCTTTAGATGGTAGAACTCTAAAGCCAATAAGTTTTAATTTTTTTGATAAATTCTCACGTATATAAATAATATAATTACATTTATTTTTTAAATATTTAATATCTTTAATAGCTTCAACAGCTATTAATTCACTAATTATATCAATCGGATATGAATTAAAAGAATTTTTTACTTTTTCTAATCCTTTTATTAAATGATTAGATCCTATTGCAAAACCAATTCTTATTCCCGCTAAGCTATGAGCTTTTGATAAAGTATTTACAATTAATAAATTTTTATATTTTTTTATAAGTGGAATTGCACTTTCAGAACCAAAATTAATATATGCTTCATCAATTAAAACGACAGAGTCATTATGACTCTCAATCAAATTAATAATCTCTATATAAGATATTGCATGACCTGTTGGTGTGTTAGGATTAGCAAATATTATACCACCATTAGGTATATTCATTTTATTTAAAGTTATTTCTAAATTTTTATTTAATGGTATTGTTTTATATTTAATATTATATAGTTTACAATAAACAGGATAAAAACTATAAGTTATATTTGGTATTATTAATGGTAACTTTTGACAAAAAAAAGCCAAAAACGATAAAGCTAATACTTCATCAGAACCATTACCAACAAAAATTTGTTCATATTTTATCTTATATCTTTTTGCAATATTTTTTCTAAGATTACTAGTTGTTGGATCTGGATAAAGTCTTAAATTATAAGAATTAAAATTTTTTAATAAATTCTTTATTTTTTGAGTAGGAGGATATGGATTTTCATTTGTATTTAATTTTATCATTTTTTTATATGGTTGTTCGCCTGGGATATATGGATTTAATTTCTTAAGTTTATAACTCAAAAATTTTATCATTTTTTATTATTACCTTAAATTTATAATCTAACAGATATTCCTTTTTTAGCCATATATTTTTTAGCTTGATCAATTGTATATTCACCAAAATGAAATATACTAGCTGCTAAAACTGCATCTGCTTTACCTTTTTTTATACCATCTACAAAATGATTTAAATTACCTACTCCACCTGAAGCTATGATAGGTACTTTTACTCTTTTACTAATATTTTTTATAAGATTTATATCAAAACCAAGTTTAGTACCATCTCGATCTATACTAGTTATCAATAATTCACCTGCTCCATATTTTACCATTTTACAAGCCCAATCTATCGCATTTATACCACTAGATTTTCTTCCACCATATATTAATATTTCCCAATCTTCTTTTATATTTTTATATTTTTTTCTTTTAGCATCAAGAGCTACAACTATACATTGACTTCCAAATTTTTCAGATGCTTCACGTACTATATTAGGATTTAATACAGCTGCAGTATTTATTGAAATTTTATCTGCACCTGCATTAAGTAAATCTCTAATATTCTTACAATTTTTTATTCCACCCCCTACAGTTAATGGGATAAAAATTTCATTTGCTATTTGATTAACTACTTTTAAAGTATTATATCTGCCAGTTTGACTTGCTGTAATATCTAATAAAGTAATTTCATCTGCATTTTGGTCATTATAAAATTTTGCAATTTCTAAAGGATCACCTGCGTAACGAAGATTTTCAAATTTTCTACCTTTTACTACTTTTCCACAATCGAGATCTAAGCAAGGAATAATACGTTTAGATAAACTCATAAACAACCTAAATTTTATTTATTAATAATTGTGCTTTATATAAATCTATTTTTCCTTCATAAAAAGCACGACCTATAATAGTACCTAATATAATATTTTTATTATATTTTTTTAAATAAGTTATATCAAAAATATTACTTAATCCTCCAGAAGCTATAATTGGTAGATTAACTATCTTAGCTAAATTTATTGTATTTTTTATATTTAATCCTTGCATCATCCCATCTCTTGAAATATCAGTATATATTATTGAACTTATACCACAATTAGAAAACTTTTTTGCTAAATCTATAGATTTTATATTTGATAATTTTTTCCACCCATCTAGAGCTACATATCCATTATATGAATCAATACTTAAAATAATATGTTTACCAAATTTTTTACATATTTTATATATTTTATTTGGTTTTTTTATTGCTAAAGTACCGATAATTATATATTTTATACCAATATCTAAAGATTTTTTTATTGTATCACTATTTCTTATTCCACCACCTAGTTGTATAATCAACTTAGGAAAAATTTTTACAATTTTTTTTATAATATAAAGATTTACTGGTTCTCCTAATACAGCACCATTTAAATCTATAATATGTAATCTTTTTATGCCTAATGTTACAAAATCCTTTATAATATTTAAAGGATTACCATAATCTGTTACCTGGTACATACGCCCTTGTTTTAATCTAACACATCTCCCATTTTTTAAATCTATTGCAGGTATTATTAACATTTTAATTTCTCTTTTAAGGTTCCCATCTAATAAAATTTTTTAAAAATTTAAGTCCTATGAAAGAACTTTTTTCTGGATGAAATTGAACAGTAATAATAGAATTATATCCAATAATTACATTAGCACGTCTGCCCCCATATTCAGTAATACCAAAAATATTCTTTTTAAATTTTGATTTTACATAATAACTATGTACAAAATAAAATCGTGATCCACTTTTTATACCTCTCCAAATTGGATGGTCATTATATTTATATACAACATTCCAACCAATATGTGGAATTTTAAAATTTAAATTATAATTTTTATTATTATATTTTTTTACAATACCTGGAATGTAATTTATACAAAATACACTATTATTTTCTTCACTAGATTCCATAAATAAATGTTGACCTATACATATCCCTAATATTGGTTTATTATTTTTATATATTAAATCTTTTATTAACCAATATAATTCTTTTTTTTTAAGTCCATTAATACAATCTTTTATTGCACCTTGACCAGGCAATATAATCCGATTAGCATTTTTTATATCTTTAGCTTTATTACTAACTATCACATTTTCATTAGTAACTTTTTTTATTGCATTTGCTACTGAATATAAATTCCCAACACCATAATCTACAATTATTATTGTCATATAATATATATTTTTATAAACTACCTTTAGTAGAATATAATTTATTTTTTATACGTCCATCTAATGATATTGCCATACGGATAGCAACACCAAAAGCTTTAAATATACTTTCTATTTGATGATGTGAATTATATCCTTTTAAATTATCAATATGTAGTGTACTCTTTGAATTATTAACCCAAGCTTGAAAAAATTCTCTAAAATTTTGAAAATCAAAATTCACTAAATTTTTATAATTTAAATTTTTCATATATAATGATGGTCTACCAGAAAAATCAATAACTACACGTGATAAAGATTCATCCATCGGTATATAAGCAAAACCATACCTTTTAATTCCAATTTTATTTCCTAAAGCTTTCTGAAAAGCTTTGCCAATAGCTATCCCTATATCTTCTACTGTATGATGATTATCAATAGGTGTATAAACTTTTGTCTTTATTGTAATATCTATTTGTCCATTATTAGTTAATTGATCTAGCATATGTTCTAAAAATTCAATTCCGCAATTAGTGTTTAAATTACCTTTCCCATCTAAATTTATATAAACTCTAATTTTAGTTTCATTCGTTTCTCTATATATACTAGCTGTACGATATTTTTTTAATTTAATAATTTTTTTTTTATAACAAGACATAAAACTTTTTCCTATTATTGTAGTTTAATTACTATAAATTTATTATAATATTTATTAATGGCTGGATAGCTCAGTTGGTAGAGCAGAGGACTGAAAATCCTTGTGTCGGTGGTTCAATTCCGCCTCCAGCCACTGCTGTAACATGCATTGGGGTATAGCCAAGTGGAAAGGCACCGGTTTTTGGTATCGGTATCCCAGGTTCGAATCCTGGTACCCCAGAATCATAAACAATTTAGCCGATATAGCTCAGTTGGTAGAGCATCTGATTTGTAATCAGGTTGTCTCAGGTTCGAATCCTGATGTCGGTATATGATTTTTTGGAGGCGGCGGGAGTTGAACCCGCGTCCATAAATCTTACTTAAGAAGTTTATACATGTTTAGCTTCATCTTTATAAAAGATTTACATAATTAATAAATATGATGAGCAATATTTATTAAAGTAAGTCTTATATTATTTTTACGGTCAATAAAAAGACCTTAATGACCGCGATACTATTATTTAGTGCTCTAAATTCAGACTTTTAATTATGCTGCTAAACCTAAATTATGAGCACAATTTTTATTATTGGCAAATATTATTTTTTAACTTGATTTAACGAGATAAGTTAAATATCTCGACATGAACTTAAAAAGTTTTTATTTATGTCGAATCCATAACGCCCCCAAGTCTTATATTTTTAATATCCTAATAAAACTTATTATTTATGTCAAATATTTAAAACTTAATTTTTTTTTACGATCCCAAGTTCGTTTTTTTTCTACATTACGTTTATCAATTAATTTTTTTCCTTTAACTAAGGCTAATTCACATTTTATAAGATGTTTTTTCCAATAAAATTTTAAAGGCAGACAGGCATATCTTTTGATATTTATATATGAATTAATATATGAAATTTCTTTTTTTTTAAGTAAAAGTTTTTTTATATATTTTTTTTTTATTAATTTATTATTTGTATTATTTATAGGTAGAATATTTGCACCTAATAACCATGCTTCATTATATTTTATTATTATATAAGTATTATTTAAATTGAATTTATTACAACGTATACTTTTTATTTCCCAACCAAAAAAACATATTCCTGCCTCAAATTTATCAGAAATAAAATAGTTATATTTTATTTTACGATTAGAATAAATTATTGATATATTTTGCATTATACTTTTTCTTAAGATAAAATTATTAACTTGAATTTTAATATTAAAGTACTTATAAATTTTAACATAAAACTAACGAAGATGTTAGGAAGATATGATCATGTTTAATAAAAATTTTATTAAAGAACAAAAAATAACAGATAATTTAAAATTACGTATATTTAATATTGAAATAAAATTAGAAGATTCTAAAAATAAAGCATTAAAAGCTATTACAGATACAAAAAATTATATACGTAGAGCTGATAAAGAAATTGAAAAAACACGTAAATTTGCAATAGAAAAATTTCTTAAAGAATTAATCCCAATTATAGATGGTTTAGAAAAAGCATTTGAACTTATGAAAAAAGAAAAAATAAATAATTCGCATATTGAAGGTTTAAAAATGACATTAAATATGCAATTAAATTTAATAAAAAAATTTGGTGTGAATCAAATTAATCCAATCGGAAAAATTTTTAATCCATTATGTCATGAGGCAGTTGCTACTGTAAAATCATTAAATAATAATAATACTATAATTGATGTTTTACAAAAAGGATATCTTCTAAATGACCGATTAGTACGTCCTGCTTTGGTAATAGTTAGTAAAAATAAATAAATTAATAATAAAGAATTATGAGGTGATTAAAT